>DASPXY010001698.1:0-7906 GCA_035637055.1 Gemmataceae bacterium
TCGCACGGAGCGAGTGCAAAGACAAGCGACGTCTTGTTCGTAGTCCCGCCTTTAGGCGGCAGGCTGTCTGGCCGCCTAAAGGCGGGACTACGAACAACAGCTGAGGCTACTTCGGCGGCGGATCGTTGCGTTTGAACTGATACAGTTGCGCACCAGTCAGCGCCGGGGTGCTGCGTAGATTGCCGACCAGAATGGCGACCTGCGCCCGCAGTGTGGCGTCCTCGCCGCTGTTGGCGTGCAGCTCGCGCAGCAGCCCGATCTGGTTGCGGTTCAGCGCCAGGCCGTTCTTCTGGATGTGCTTGTTAAGGGCCAGCGCCGCCGTCACGCGTTTCTTGCCGGCCCCCGGATCGAGCACCATCGCCGCCAACCGCTGCTGCGGCTCGGCCCCCGAAAAACTCGTCAGGATCTCGATCGCCTGTACCGCCATCTCGTCGTTGCGCAGGGCGTCCACGACGGTCTGCTCCGCCGGCCGCACGTCGTAGCCCTTGATCAGCCCCTGGGCCATCTTCCACAGGGCATCCATCGACTGAGCCGCGAATTGCTTGCGTTCCGCGTCGGTCAGCTTCTGGCCCTTACTGCGCTTGACGTCCTCGACCAGCCAGACGCGCTGTCGTGGGTCGGCTCGTACCACCGCGTCCGGCGCCGCCGACAACTTGATCGCGTCTTCGAGGATCGTTTTCAGTTCCTCCGCGTCCTTGAGAAACACCTCGGGCAGCATATAGATGTTGCGGCCGCGCGTTGTGAAACGCTCGAAACTCGTCTCGGCCTTCGCGGGCGCAATGAGCAGTAGCGGCGTCAGGCCAACATCGCCGTCGGCTCGCAGCTGGGCCAGCACGTGCGGCAATTCGTTGCCCGGAACGGAATGGTGCAGCAAAATCACGTCGATGTCGGCGGCCTTGTGAATCTCGGCGAACGCCTCCTTGAGATCGGCGGCGAAGACCGGCTCGAAGCCTCCCGCCTTGACCAACTTGCGCATCTCGGCGATCTGCGTGGCCGGCGTGTAGACGACCAGCGCCTTCGGCGTCGGGGTGGCAGCGACGAACCGCCGCAACAGCTCGACGACACGCGAACCAGATACCGGCACCGGCTCCGACGGCATGCGCAGCAGGGCGCTGGCGGCGGCGAACTGGACGCGGCGGTCGGGATAATACAGCGCCCGCACCAGCGGCCCGGGCGGGCCCTGGTTGCCCGGCCGCGCCGCCTGGAAGTCGCCGCGCTCGCCAAGGGCCTTGATCGTCGGCAGGATCACCGGCAGGTTGTGATCGGCCAGGGCCCGGTCCAGCGTTTCCACCACCAGCCCGGCATCGACGGCCAGCAACAGTTGATCGAGCGAGGGCGACGTTTTCCCGGTCAGCAATTGATCCAGTTTGCCGTCGTAAGCCCGTTCCAGCGTCAGGCTGAGGAAAAGCACCTGGGCCGGGCGATAAGCCGGGTCCAGTTCCAGCGCCTGTTTGAGGTAGCGATTGGCGAAAATATCCTCGTACTGGCTCGCCTTCAACTCGATGGCCTTCGGCTCGATCTTGTGGTCCTCCGTCCAGCGCCAGATGGGGACGCGCTTCGGGTCGAGGAAGCGCACCTTGTGCTGATAGAGATCCTCCGCCAGTTGGGTGAGGACGACCTTCGCCCGCGGCAGGCTCTCGACGGCGGTTTCGAGGAGGTAGGCCAGCGTGGTCGCGGCCGCGGCCCGCACGCGGTCAGGATACTTCCGATTACTTGAGAGATTCCACAAGTAGGGTATGGCCCGCTTGTCGGCGCGGCGGCGGATCAGGTCGAGCAGGGCGACGCGCAATTCGACGTCCTGGGCGTCCTGCTTGTCGCGGGCGTTGAGGGCCTCAAGCATGGGCGGGATGATGTCCGGCTCCAGGTTGACCATCGCATCGAGCAGACGCGACTGCTCAAGTTTCCCGGCGGTGCGGCGCAGTTCCGCCAGCAGATACGGTGCAGCGCGGCCGCGCGAGCGATGCAGCTGGGCGAAGGCGTAGGCGCGTACCTCCGGCTGGGGGGCGTGCAGATTGTCCATGAACTTCTTGATGCGCACCGGATCGCCGAGGCGTTTCTCCAGGGCGTCGGTAAGACGACTAATCAGAGTGTCAACATTCTTGAATGCCGCTTTGTCGAGCGTCGCGTTCGTGGACCACTTGCGCACCTTCTGCAGCCGCAGGAAAGTGGAGAAGCCCTCCGCTTCCTCGATCTTGAGCAGATCATCGTACGCTTCCTCGGGCGGCTTCTTGTCTTCCTCCAGCTTTTTGCGGATCGTGTCGATCTTTTGGAGCATCTTGTCGAGATGCAGGGCGGCGATGTCGAACTTGCCGAGATTGATCTCGAAACTGATGGCGGCCCAGAATTCCAGGACTTCCTTGGGCGGGTTGAAGAAGATGCGATACTCTTCCTCGGCCTTGGCGAGCAGCTTTTTGATGTCCTCCTTGAGAGTGCCCTTGGCGGTCTTGGGATCCTGGCCGAGGACTTGCGCTGCGACAGGCTGGGCGAGACAGACAAGCAGTAGAGCGCCGGCGACGAATGCGCCGCGCGACAGGATGGGATTCATGATGGGAAGCCTCCTCATGGGGCGAGAACCCCTCCCCCCAACCCCCTCCCCGAAACGGAGAGGGGGAGCAAGACCAACGAGTCTTTTCTTCTCCCCCTCTCCGTTTCGGGGAGGGGGTTGGGGGGAGGGGTTTCGCTCAACCACCTAGATTTCGATTTCCGGACGAACCAGATCGGCAAAGGTCTCACGCCGCCGGATGAGGTGGTGAGCGGCGCCGTCGATCAGCACCTCCGCCGCCCGCAACCGGCTGTTGTAGTTGGAACTCATCGCCATGCCGTAGGCGCCGGCGCTGAACGTCGCCAGCAGGTCGCCGCGCTGCACCGGCGGCAAGCGGCGATCCTTCGCGAGAAAGTCGCCCGACTCGCACACCGGACCGACCACGTCGTTGCGCAGCGTCCCGGGGATGTCGGCTTCGTAATCCTCCGGCGGCGCCGGAAAACCCGCCGCGGGCGACACCGGCCAGATACGATGGAACGAATCGTAGAGCGTCGGCCGGATCAGGTCGTTCATGGCGGCGTCCTGGATGACGAAATGCTTGCCGCCCGAGTCCTTGGTGTAGATGACGCGGCTGACGAGAATGCCGGCGTTGCCGACGATGAAGCGGCCCGGCTCCAGCACCAGGCGGCAACCGGCAGCCTTGACCGCCGGCACGATCACCTCGGCGAAGGCATCGGCGGGCAGGGCTTCCTGTTTGCGGTAGTGGATGCCGAAGCCGCCGCCCATGTTCAGATACTCGATCTTGTGACCTTGCTTGCGCAGCTGTTCGATCAGCACCAGTCCCTTGTCGGCACCTTGCTTGTACGGGGCGGTGGTGAGGATCGGCGAGCCGAGATGCATGTGCAGGCCGACGATACGCACGTGCGGATGGTCCACCATCTTCTGCGCGAACTCCAGGACGGTGTCGATGTCCAGGCCGAACTTGACGCCCTTGACGGACGTGTCGGTCTTGGCGTGCGTCTTGGGCGGCAGGTCGGGATTGACGCGCAACGCCACCGGCGCGACCTTGCCAAGCGCTTTGGCGACGTCGCCCAGGGCCAGCAGTTCGCCCTCGCTCTCGACGTTGAACAGGAAAACGCCGCTCTCCAGACCGTAACGCATCTCCGCATCGGTCTTGCCGACGCCGGCGAAGACGATCTTGTCGCCCTTGGTGCCCGCGGTCAGCGCCCGGTACAGTTCGCCGCCGCTGGTCACGTCGAAGCCGGCGCCGTGCTCGGCCATCAGGCGACAGAGATTGACGTTGCCGTTCGTCTTGAGGCTGTAGCAGATCAGCGGATCGACCGCGGCGAAGGCCCGTTTCAGCTGGGCCAGGTGGTGCAGCAGGGTGTTCTGGCTGTAGACGTACAGGGGCGTGCCGTACTTCTGGGCCAGCTCGGGGACCGGGACATCCTCGCAGTGCAGGACGCGGTTGCGGTAGTGAAAGTGATCCATAGGTGACCGTCCGTCGAGATCTTCACGGGAATGCGGAGCCTTCCGCGCCGGCAGCGCGGCGTCTCTTGATTATCGAAGAGGGAAAAGGATTTGTCTACGGCTCGGCAGCCCAAAGTCGTCAGCCCGCGCGCGCACGACAGCTTCAGGGAGGCGCAGCCCGAACGCCCGGCAGGAAGCGTTCGCGAGTTGACGGTAACAATCGTATACCGCAGGTGCTTCCTGCGACGAGGGGAAGGGGCGAGTGGGGCAGCAGAGAAAGGTTGAAGTCGCCTTGACCCGAAACGGGCGTGGCGGGAGGATGGTAGGAAGGGGGAAAATGGGCAACGGACCCAGAGGAGCAAGAGTGCCGTGGCCAAACCGAGCGAGAGGGATCTCGAATATATCAAGCGTGCCGAGAAGATGTCATGGAAGGAGCTGAACGCGCTTTGGGGCCAGATCAAGGCCGGCAATACGCCAGGCTGGGATAAGGGGAAAGCGCTTGAGCATCTGGTGATTCGGGCCTTCAGACTCAACAAGCTGGAGGCGGAGTACCCCTACGACGTGCCGCCCGGTGGAAAGGCGATCGAGCAGATCGACGGACTTGTCTACCTGAACTGCTACACGTTTCTGATTGAGTGCAAGGACAAGGAGACGGTTGATATCGAGGCGATTGCGAAACTTCGGAACCAACTCCTGAGACGCCCTGATACGACATTTGGCTGCGTCTTCACGGCTGATCGATTTACCGAGCCTGCGCGGATTCTGGTGGGCTTCTCGGTCCCGCATCGAATCCTGTTATGGTCCGGGGTGGACATTGAGGGCTGTTTGCAGAAGAAGAGTTTTGCTTCAACGCTGCTGGATAAATATCGTCATCTTTGCAAGTACGGTCTCATCGAGTCCGTGCAAAACTACAAGGACTTGGCAGTATGATGACTCCACCAAGCCTGAAAATCATCGTGGAAGGCGTGACCGATGCCCAGCTTATCCGGGCGATCTTGGGAGATGATCTGGCCAAGCACGCGCAGTTTTATGCCGCCCAGGGGCGCGCTTCGCTTGCGGCACTGGGACAAACCATCCTGTTCCATGAGGGCGGTCCCGTCTTGCTGGTTATGGACTCCGACACCCTCAATCCCCAGCTTGCCGCTGAAATGCAATCTCTGACCATTGCTGCGATGAGTGGCTCTCTGACTTCCGGCGGGCAGTTCCCGGTGGAGACATTACCGCTCACATCGCAGTTCAAGGTGTTTACTTTCATTCCCGAGATCGAGGCTGTGTTCTTTGAGGCTCCGGAAGTGCTTGATCGCCTGCTCGGAAAGAAGGCTCCGCAGGACAAGGTCAGAGAAGGGCATCTGATTCCCAAGCAAGTCCTTACCGAACTGTTGGCCAACGCGAAGACTCATCACGATTATCAGCAGTTGCTGGAGCATCTGGATCCGAAGGCGCAGAAGTCGCTGGCGACCGGATCGCAGGCAAGCCGCCTGAAAGCGACGGTCGAATCGCTTCTTGCGGATGCGGCGTAGTAGTAGGAGCGGAAAGCCTTCCGCTTGCCCGGGCGTTCTCTGTCGCCTATAAGGGGTACATTTCACTGCGGACTCTGGAATGGTATCAGCCATGACGACTCTCATAACTCCAACACTCCACCGTCAGCTGCTCCGGACGGTGGGAGAGGCTGTAGCGAAGGATCACCTTGGAGAGCCCGTCCGACTCGGGGTAGGCGTCGTCCGCGAGATTCGGGAGAGTTGTGCCCGTGGCCATCAGGAGTTTGAGGACAGTTTGGCTAAGGGGATGGAAGCAAAGTCGTTTGTTGATTCCTTCGGCCCAGCCCTCTCCCTTGCGGATGAATACCTTCTCCAACTTCGGCGGCTTCTGGAAGAGCTTGCAGGAGCGGAAGAGACCCCCGCGAGGGAGTTCATCGCCGAGTTACGCCGGCACGAGGAGGAGGAGAGCGCCTTTCGTGCCCGCCTCGCCGAAGCCTTGGCCCTGGCATCACAACCGCCAAGGAAACTCGACTGGGACCGGCTCAAGGCGGAATCCGACAACGAGTTTGCCGCCGGTCGCTTCACGACCTTTGAAACCCCCGAGGATCTGTTCACGGGACCGACGAATGGCGACTGACAGGGAGGCCGGTCGTGCGCTACGGACTCGAATACGCCGATTCCGTCCGAGACTACCTCCGGAACCTGTCCCTCTCGCGGAGTGGCCGACTCTGCATCTGCACCGCTCTCATTGAGATGGCCGCGGAGGTTCCGGACGCCTTCCGGCTTGACCCGGCCAATCGGCCCGACCCCGCTTCGCCCTTCTACCATTTTACTCAGATCTGCCTGGACAGCGGGCGCTTCAGGACGCTGTACGTCGTGGTAGACGACACGACGGCCGCTTACGGCGTCCTTCGCATCGTCTATGCTGACTGCCAGTGACGGGATGAGCAACGGGAACTCGCTGACGCTTCGGGTTTCTTGCACCAACCCGAAGCGTCAGCGAGGGCTGCCTGCTGCTCTGTCCCTCGCTGACGCTTCGGGTTGGTGTCCGATTATTCTCTCTTCTGATGCTGTCCATCGCGAACATACAGAATGGCAGCTTGCAGGTTCTCCTCGTTATTGAGAAAGCGAACGCTCCCACGTTCGGCCCACCAATTCTCACGCTCCTGAGCGGACGTTTTCTTGAGCGAACGTGTCGCCCAAGCCTTCAAGTCGATGCGGATTTTCTTGGGATTATCAACGCTTGCCGACACGACCACATGCACGTGATTGGAACGGCAATTGACCGCATGGAGCACCCAACCGCGATGCGCGCACGTTTCTGCAATCTGTTTTTCAACCGACTGTCGCTGCCCAGGGGTGAGCAGGCAGGCGTCCTCGGTCATCTTGGCACGGGCTTCTAGCTCACGTATGGGATCAGGAACCTGCCAACCATGTCGAGATTCGACCCACCCACGGCTATCGCCGGGCAACCACGTACCGTAGGTAACCCATGTCAGAAAATAGCCAAGGGGGTCTTGATGCATCTTGAATACTCCGTGGCTATGCGGCCCTCGCTGACGCTTCGGGTTAGTGCCACACCAACCCGAAGCGTCAGCGAGGGGTTCCTGGCCCACTGTCCCTCGCTGACGCTTCGGGTTAGTGCCACACCAACCCGAAGCGTCAGCGAGGGGTTCCTAGCCCCACTGTCCCTCGCTGACGCTTCGGGTTGGTAACAGAGGTCTTGAAACGGCTTCTTACCGCGTCAGCCGCTTTTCGAGGGACACGCACTGCTCGCCGTAAGTGGATCGGCTGCATTGCGCCGCATCGACGCGCCGGGGAGTCTCCTGCAGGGGCTTGGCCGTCGTGAAGTTGAAGTCCTCGCCGCGGTGATAGATGCGCACCGTGAAACGATTCACGAACAGGCTGGCCTCGATGCGGATCGGCCGGTCCGTCTGGCCGCTGTAGGCGTGCTCGACGATGTACTTGAGCACCTCGCTGACGGCCTGCTGAAGCTGGTTCAGATCCTCCGTGAAGGTGGTCAGGTCCGGGCTCTTCTGGCAGAGTTCGCGCAACAGAGCGACCGCCTGCGGCGCCTGCCGCGGGTCGCTGCTGATCTCGAGTTTCTCCTTCAGGCTCCCGCGCGACCGATTGGGATCGAGGATCTGCACGGCGGCACAGGTCACATCATCGTTCGGCGGTTGCGGAGCGGAGAAGGCGAGGATTTCCTTGCTGACCCGGGTCACCAGTTCCCTCGGATCGAGCCCGTACAGGGAGCCTACCAGGCCGGTCAGGCGGGCCTCGCCGAAATCTTCCTCGCCCTTGCGGGCCTCGGTCATGCCGTCGGTGTAGAAAAAGAAGAGATCATCGACCTCCAAAGGGACAGTAAAGCCGTTGTAATCGTCGGCGCGCAGCCAGCCCAGCGGTACATTCTCGCCGTGGAGCAGCTCACAGGTGCCGTCGCGGCGGACGTGGACCGTCTTGGTATGGCCGCAAT
>DASPXY010001699.1:0-3076 GCA_035637055.1 Gemmataceae bacterium
ATAATAGTTCCGCACCGTAAGGGGTTCCAGCAAAATCGCCGGATGTCGTAGCAAAGGTTCGCCAGGCAATGAGGGTGCCACCGAGGAGGAGTTGCGCTTTGAAGCCCGTTTCTGGCCCGTCTCTCTTTGTGGCCTGTCTTGCTTTGTGGGCTGCAACTCCCGCCGCAGCGCAGTTCCTCGACGAGGACATGGAGAAGAAGCTCCACGCGCCGGGGCCGATGCCCGATCGCATCGTCCTCACCTGGCGCGGCGATCCGACGCGCTCGCAGTCGGTCACCTGGCGCACCGATACCAGCGTTGCCAAAGGAACCGCCGTTGCCGAGGTCGCTGTCAGCGAGGCGGGGCCGAAGTTCCGGTGGAAGGCGCGCTCGGTGCCCGCGGTCACCACGCTCCTGAAAACGGATTTAAGCGAGGCGCACTATCACACCGTCGATTTCACGAACCTGACGGCGCGGACGAAATACGTCTATCGTGTTGGGGACGGCACCTACTGGAGCGAATGGTGCCACTTCCAGACGGCAGCCGAGCAGCCCGAGCCGTTCAGCTTTCTCTACTTCGGCGATGCTCAATTGCAAATTCGCAGTCACTGGTCGCGCCTGGTCCGCGAGGCGTACGCAACGGCCCCGCGCGCCCGCTTCGCGATTCACGCCGGCGATCTGATCAACAGCTCCAATCGCGACGCGGAATGGGGTGAATGGTGTCAGGCCGCCGGCTGGATCAACACGACGGTGCCGGTCGTGCCGACGCCGGGCAACCACGAGTACACCAGCACCGACGACGAGGGCAACGCGATCCTGGCGCGGCACTGGCGGGCCCAGTTCGCCCTGCCCGAGAACGGACCGTCCGCCATCAAGGAGGGCGTCTATTATTTCGACTATCAGGGCGTGCGGATCGTCAGCCTCGACTCGAACGACAAACTGGAGGAGCAGATTCCGTGGCTGGAGCGCGTGCTGAGCAAGAACCCGAATCGCTGGACGATCCTGACGTTTCATCATCCGGTCTTCGTGTCAACGATCCGGTGGAACAGCGACAAACGGCGCCAGCTGTGGAAGCCAATCATCGATAAGTACCGCGTCGATCTGGTGCTGCAGGGACACGATCACATCTACGGTCGCAGTCCCCTGATCGGCGGGACGGTGTACGTGATCTCGGTCAGCGGGCCGGACCTGCGCTGGCTCGACAAGACGGACTGGATGAAGCGCTCCGGCGAGGGCAAGCAACTCTTTCAGGTGATCCACATCGACGGCGACCGCCTGCGCTACGAGGCCCGCTCGGCGCTGGGCGAGCTGCACGACAGTTTCGAGCTGCGCAAGCAAGCGCGTGGCCAGCCCAACCTGTTGATCGAGGGGAAGGCGGCGCCGGACAGCAAACCGCCCGAACCCGAACGGTCGGTGACTCTGCTGCCGATCATTGTGCTGTTGCTCTTGATGGTGGTGCTGGTCTGGTTGCGAGTAGCCCGGCGCAGGGCCGCAACACCGCTCGGAAGGGGATCCGCATAGGAGTGGAGTGCTTTGTCGGGGCGCCAGTCTCCGCTATTTCTTCGCCATCAGGCTCGGCCGTGCCCACGGCACGCCGCCACATTTGCAGGCGAAGTCCTCGCTGAACGTAGCCCTATTCTACCGGCGGCCAGGGTGATGCCTCAAACTCCTCTCCCTCGTCCGCCACCTCCGGGGCTGTGCGCGGCGCCGGGAAGGGTTCGGGATCGGGCAGCCCGCCGGGGAGCGGATCGGCCGCATCCTCAAGGTCCACGTCGGCGTAACCTCCCAGCCGCCCCGGGAGCGAGCGCAGCCACGCCTCGTCGGGAGCCTGCCCCGGGTCGCGGTAGTCCCGGGCGATCCGCCACAGGATCAGGCCAGAGGGCCGCATGGGCTGGGCAGCGGCCGGCTGCAAGAGCAACCCCTGTAGTGTCGGGATTAGCCACCCCACGGGAAGGTTACCGAAGCTGATGCGTGCGCGGATCATGTGAGGCTCCGGTCCTTGCGCCACGTTTCATCGTCGGGCAGTCCGCCAGGCGGGGTATCTGAAGCGAGGGCGCCGTGCTCGGTGATGTCCCCTGAGATCAGTGGCATCGCTTGATACCGCGGGAAAAGTACCGCGGCTCTTCGTGTTCGGTGATTTGCTTTACCAGGAAGGGGTTCACTCCGAAGCGGTCGTATCCGGCCTCAAGTGCCTCATCCACGGTCGCCCAAACGCTGTCCACCCGATCTTCGTACACGAGGGCGTACTTGCCACGATTCCCCTCAACCTGCAACAGATTGGGGAGTTCGCGGCTGAAAAGCTCCAGTTCTCGCTCAAGCGCCACTCTCACACCCTCATTCTAACTCGACAACAACCGCGCTGAAAGCGTGGTAGGCAACCCGTCAATTTGCTGGATCGACGCGGCAACGCTTCTTTCTTTAGCTCACCATGTCGCCCTTACGTCAGTGCCCGGTCGAGATGGACGTACCCGCCGTCTACGTGGATCAACTGGCCGGTGGTGTGGCTGGAACGCGGCGACAGCAGAAATGCGACGGTATTCGCGATCTCCTCCGACGTCGTCATGCGCCGTCCCAGCGGAATGCGCTGCTCGATCCGCCGCCGCGTCGCTTCCGGGTCGGGCACAGTCCGCAGCCACTCGGCATACATCGGCGTCCAGCACTCGGCGACGATCACCGCATTGACGCGAATGCCGTACTTCGCCAGCTCGACGGCCCACTCCCGCGTCAGGGCATTGCGTCCGCCGTTCGCCGCCGCGTACGCCGACGTTCCGCCCTGTCCTGTCTCGGCCACCTTCGAGCTGATGTTGACAATGGCCCCCTGATTTCTCTTCAATTCGGGGAGAGCAAACTGGGCCATTTCGTAGTAGTGGACGAGGTTCCGCCGCAGCGACAGCAGGAAGCGCTCCGTGTCGCCGTGCTCCAGATTGACGCCGTCGTTGACGCCCGCGTTGTTGACCAGCCCGTCGATGCGGCCCAGGTGAGCGAGGGCGGCGTCCACGGCCTTGCGGCATTCCTCGGTGCGCGTCAACTCGGCGACGATCGCCTGAGCACGGCCACCCGCCGCGGCAATCGCCGCGACCGTGGCGTCGTTGTCTGCG
>DASPXY010001700.1:0-3954 GCA_035637055.1 Gemmataceae bacterium
CGGCAGCGGGGGCGGCTGGGGGAGGCGGTTGCTGCTCGGCAGCTGCGGGGGGAGAGGCGGGAGTGGGGTTCGCGACGGGAGGTGGAGCGGGTGTTACGGTGCGGACCGGTGGTGGTGTCGCGTCCTTCCAATCAACCTGGGTCTGCTTCGGTGGAACGACCGCCGTATCGACGTTGCTGCTGGCGGGTGTCTGTGCCTGCGCCGGCGGCTGGTCAACGACGGCCTGGGCGGTCCGAGTCACCGCCTGGGTTTTGGGTTTTAGCGCTCGTACGGGTGGGGGATTCTCCACCCGAGGCAGACGGTTGGGCAAGACCTGCGCGTCGTACGCCTTGCGGGCATCGCGATCGGTCAGGCAGAGTAACGCCTGGGCCAGGCGGTTCATCGCTTCGGTCGCAAGGGCGGGGTGTGAGAGCTGGTAACAGCGGATGCGCGCCAGTTGCTCGTGGACGCGCTGCTCGATCTGGGCACAGTCCGCCTCGCGGGGATCCAGGCCCAGCAGAGTGTAGTGATCCGGCGGCCAGGTTTTCGTCGCCAAGCCCAGCCAGTTGCAGAGGAGTTCGTGGTCCATCGCTGCCGACTCATAGGTGCCGCCCCCTACCCTCTCCCCCTCCAGGGGGAGAGGGTGATCAAGGTAAACCCTCTCCCCCTCCAGGGGGAGAGGGTAGGGTGAGGGGGCGGTCGCTGCGGCTCCCCAGATAGGGAAGCTGTGTCGTTCGTAGTGACGTGACGCTATCCGGGATCGCCAGGCCCCGACAGCGCCTTTCTCATAACTTCTTAACTTATACCATGCCAGACCGTCCCAGGAAAGCAAACAATTGTCGGGGTTCGCATTCCATAGCTTGTCAGGGGTTCAGTCATCGCCTTGAGACGGCTCGGGCCGCAACCGGCTCAAGGCGACCAGGCAGACCACCTCACCGCGCTTTCTCCACGCGACTGACCAGTGTGGGCCGGAGTTGCAGGCGCGAACTTTGCGGCGGAGGGGAGGCGGCGGAGCGGCTCCCGCTCGGGGGCCGCCCGTCTTCAGTTCGAGTTCGATTTTCCAGCCCTCGCCGATCTTCCGAAAGCGAATCGGGTCGCGCTTCCCCTTGCCGTCCTTCATCGCGACGATGCTCCCCGAGGCGGAGTTACCCTCGACCTTGAGATCCTTCAGGGCAACATCGCCCACCGGGACGAATCCCGGAGCGTCCTGCTTGCCGGGCAGCTTTTTCAGCGCCTTGAAGAAGTCGCCCAAAAAGCCGCAGCGATCCTTGACGGAGGCGGCGAGCATCGCGAATCCCTTTTGCAGATCCTTCTTGTCGCCCTTCCCCTTCAGAACACTTTTGAGGTCGAGCTTCTCCAGCTTCTCTTTTGTCAGGCCATGCCTCTCAAAGAGGGCATCAAGAATCTTGAGCGGCTCCTTGAGTTTGCCCTGCCTGTCTTTGGCGGCGAATTCCTCCATGAACCGTTTCAGGGAGATCCCGCGGACGAGCAGTGCGCCCGTCATCTGGTCGATCGTCTCGTCGGTCAGGGTAGTGCAGGCGGTCTTCCAGTCGTCGTGCTTGAGCGCCGCCACCAGGGTGTCGAAGGCTTCCTGCGGCGTCTTGTAGACAATGCCGTCGGCTAGCGCCGGCGGCGCCGTCAGCATCACGGCCACGAGCGCGGCCACCGTCCTGCCGAGTCTACGCATAAGGATTTTCCCCGGTGAGCAAGCCCACGACTGGCCTGAAGGCGAGCGCCTTGGTGACGTGCCCTTCCACTCCGGCATTGTCTCCGACAGCGGCCAGCGAGGCAACCGGGTGTTGCCAAGCCCCGAACTGGACTACGAGGTCAATGGCCTCGTGTACCGTGTCTTGACGCAGATGCGCATTGCCGGCAAGCGCGAGTAAGAACTGGCAGAGAAAACCGCCAGGATAAACCTGGCGGCTCGTCATGAAGACAGGGACGGCGGGGTTTATCCCCGCCGTCCCCTACGCCCTTCACGTTTTGTCCCCGAGGTCTCAGCAGCGAGCCCCTCTCGGCAGCGGGGAGGGGTTTTGGGTTCTTTCTCCCCCTCCTCAGTGCGCCTCCATGAAGCGTGTCAGGTGGGCCCGCAACTGATTGCGGGCCCGGTAGAGCAAGCTCTTCGCGGCTTTCGGGCTCATGTCCATCTCGGCCGCGATTTCGGCATAACTGCGATCCTCGAACTGGAACAATTCGAGGGCAGTCCGCTGCCGTCCGCCGAGATCGGAAACCGCCGCACGGACGACGCCGGCCAGTTCCGACCGCTCCAGCGGCCGCGACGGCGAATCGGAGCCGTCTACCAGCAAGCGCTCCGCCGGCGATTCCGGCCCGGTGCCGTGCAGGGCGTCGAGGCGGACGTAAGGGCGACGACGGCGCGAGCGCAGCGCGTTGCGCGCCACATTCTTGCTGATATGAAAGAGCCAGGTGGCGAACTTGGCGCGCGGCTGATACCGCTTGCGCGCCCGGTAGAGCCGCAGGAACACCTCCTGAGCCAGATCCTCCGCCTCCTGCCGGTCGCCGAGCCAGCGCACGAACCGGCCGAACACGCGCGCCCAGTAACTCTCAACAAGCTCCCCGAAGGCGCCAGGATCGTCTCGCTGCACACGTAGCATCAGGCCGACCTCTGGGTCGTCGAAGCGCCCCGAGGCCCCCGAGCCATGCAGGATGGCGGGTGAGGGGGCCGAAACGTCAACGGACGTGGCGCTCGTGTCGTGCTTTCTGACGGCCCTCGCCATCGCTGGCATGCGGTGAATCTCCAGTTGCGAAGCCCACGGGTCGCGACCCGTGGGCTTAACGGCCCACCTCAACTACGAATGCGACTGTATGGGGAGGCGCACGCGGAACGTGCTGCCCTGTCCCTCTTTGCTCTCGACGTCGACAGCGCCGCCCATCAGATCGACGTAGCCCTTGACGATCGCCAGCCCCAGCCCGGCGTGCAGGCCCTCGGACTGGCGCGATGGGTCAGAGCGATAAAAGCGCTCGAAAATATGCTGTTTGGCCTCGGCCGCGATGCCGATGCCGGTGTCGCGCACCTCGACGCGCACGTCGCCGTTGTCGCGTGCCACCGCCACGTCGATGGTGCCGTCGGGCCGGTTGTACTCGATGGCGTTGTGCAGCAGGTTCGTGACGATCTCGCGGAGCTTGTCCGGATCGGCGGTCACACACGCGGGGCCGTCCTTGTGGACGCGCAGGCTCAGGCCGCGCGCCTCGGCCAGGGGCCGCACCAGCGCGGCGCACTGCTCCGCCAGGGCGCCCACCTCGACCTCGCGCGCCCGGACGTTATCGACGCCTGCGTCGAGCCGCGCCAGGGCTAACAGACGCTCCACCAGGCCGTACATGTGCTGGCCGCTGGAACGACACTCCTGCAGCACCTCGCGGTATTCCTCGACGGGCCGCGGCTTGCGCAGGGCGACGTCGAGCGTGGTCAGCAGGGCGGCCAGCGGCGTGCGCAACTCGTGCGAGATGTCGGCGCAGGCTTGCTTTTCGCGGGCAAAGGCGCGCTTGAGCGCTTCGAGGGTGTGCTCCAACCGCTCGACGATGGGCCGGAGTTCCACCGGCAGGCGAGTGCGGTCCAGCGGCAGACGAAAGTCCTTCTCGGACACCTGACTGACTGCCTCCGAGACACGCTGCAGCGGCGCCAGTCCCAGCCGCACCAGCCAGAAGCCGCCCAGCAGTACCACCGCGAAGGCGCCCATGCTGACCGCGAGGAGAGTGTGCCGCAGGGTCGCCAACGTCTCTTGCGAGGATTCCTCCAGCCGCGCGAGCGCCCGGGCCAGGCCCTCCTGCATCCGTCCCAGCACGCCGTCGGTGCGCGAGGTGTCATAGGCGCCCTGGATGTAGATGGCGGTCGGCGGCGGTGGCGGGAACATCGGCCGTGGCGGCGGTGGGCCCTTGCTGCGCGGGGGCGGGTCGATGCGAAAGCGCGCCACTTTCAGGATAACGCGCCGCAGCGGCATGCCATCGAGGACCGTGTCG
>DASPXY010001701.1:0-4421 GCA_035637055.1 Gemmataceae bacterium
TTTCATTTGGTGCCTTCATAACTCAATTCTGGGCGGTTGCTACGCAAGCGGAGCACGAGCTATCGAGCCGCATACATGACGAAGGCCGGCTATCTAAGCTGCAGCACCTCGCAAGTAAGCGTGCGAAACTAATGCGAGATATCGACAAACTCATTCAAACCTACACTACTGGAGACAATGGTGCTCCGTAACAGTACAGCACGCTGCAAGTAGTTTGTAGTGACATCAAGGTCCCGAATGTGCGGGACCGACTCCTGAGCCGTGTGCGTGCCCGCTACGTGCCCGATGAGCCGGGCAGCAGCCGGGCTTCGCGGATCGCATCACGGACAAGGCGGCAGACCTGCCGACCTGCGGATGAGCAGGTGACGGCCAAGCTGCTCGCTCATTCCCAAGCTGATAGTCCGCGGTCCCTCACCTGGGTTTGGCAGCTATCGGAACGACGGGCCGGAACAGGCCCAGCACACCTTTGCGGTAGGTCATAACCGAGGCCCCGGGCGGCCGGCTATTTCAGCAGGCGGCGCAGTGCCTCGGCGTCCTGCCAGAGTTGGCCTTCCGAGACCAGCGGTTCCGAACCATCTAGCGGCAGGAGGGGGAACGGGCGCCCTGGCGCTGGATCTTCGATGTATCGAGGAAGCAAGTGTGTATGTAGGTGGGGCAGGCTATTGCCAAGCGTTTCGTAATTCATTTTTAGCGGCTGAAAGTATTGAATCAGCGCACGAGCTACAGTCATGACGGCCAGCCAGTATCTCGTAGCCTCTTCATCAGTCAATTCGGTAGGCTCTGTCACATGCCGTCCACGCCAGATAACGAGCGTATATCCTCGTTGAACATTCGCGCGTTGCAGCACTGCATCAGTGTTGTCGGTGGCCTGAATGCGGAGGCCATATTCATCATCATCTGACCGGACGGACTCGCACATTTCACAGCCCACACCGCATATTAGCTCATCCCAATTTGCGGGCCACTGTGAACTCACGGCCTGATATCTCCTTCATCCCACTCATATGAGAATTCGTGTCGGTCGGCCGCATAGAGATCCTCTGCGGCCTGTAGCGTTCGCCCCTCTTCGTCGTAGTCGACGTCCCACATCTGAACGATTGGGATGCCAGCGCCTAGACGAAGCAAGTGGAGTTCTTCCGGTGACGGCATTCGGGCGCGGAAGACCTCGACTCCCCGCGAGAAGTGATGTCCGAGACTTTCGATCAGCTCGTCGGGACCTTCCGGCAAGGCTTCTGGAGACTCAAGTCGCGTATTGGCTGCTAGCCAGAGCGGATAGTAACTGGTCGAGATTACAGCTGGCTCTCCATCTAGCAACTGGAGACGCTTCCGAATAACGACCTCATCGCCAGGCGCTGCCTGGAGCCACATGGCGGCGTCAGGCGAAGCTTGTCCCCGGCCGATCAGCAACATCTGCCGCGACGGCACTTGCCCTTGGGCTATCGCTTCTGTGTCGAAGATTGGCTTGCCTGATGACCTGTGTTCGGCGTGACGCTGGGCGGCAGACACACGACGAAGGGGCCGCCGACTGCGGACAAAAGTTCCCCGCCCGAGCTCGGTTGTGACAAGACCTTCAGCTGCGAGCAACGCTATGGCCTTGCTGGCGGTGCTCTTTGACGTTCCGTACCGCTGGATCAGCTCGCGTTCGGATGGCAACAGGGTGCCAGGACGAAGCGCGCCAGAGCGGATCAAGGCGCTTAGGTCCGCCGCGATCTGTCGACTCAGTGCTGCACGCTCTGCCATCCGGTCAGCACTCCCCTTCCACCTGAGATTACTACCACCCTAGTGAGATCTCCCCAGGGTGAACGCAGCGCATCGCCACGGGCGCTTGCGACCTTCGGCGGACGACTTGACACACCTCCCTAGGGAGGGGCATGGTTCGTATAGAGCCTCCCTAGGGTGGTTGCCCTAGGGAGGTCGCAAAGAAGGCCCCGGCGGATGCGACCCGCCAGGGCCTTGAGCACCGATGGTTAGGAGACCGCTCGATGCACGTTCAAGGTACCCCCGTCCTGAACTGCGCGGCTAGAGAGGCTGTGATCTATCCGACTACACCGGACGGCCCGCTGTGGTACTTCCCCGAGGATGAGGGGGGAGTCAGGCTGTCGATGACCGTTGGCCTGTCGCTCGGCATGGCGGCGGCGCTGTACGGCCTGGAGAACCGCGTGCGGCACCCGCGCGACCTGGCTACCGCCGAGGATGTGCGGGGATGCGTGGCGATGGCCGCCCTCTCGGTCGGCCTGATCGAGCTGGAGCGCCGTACCGACGAGCTGGCCCGGCCCGGTGCGCGAGTCGAGCGGCCGGAGCGGCTGGCGTTCTGCTTCCAGCGCGTGACCGACGTGATGGCCGGTGCGGCATGACTACCGCGCAGGCCACTGCCTCAGACACCCAGCTCTACCGGGTCACCGACGCCATGCGGATGCTCTCCATGAGCCGCAGCGTCATCTACGAACAGCTCCGGTCGCAGCGGCTGCGGTCCGTCCGTCAGGGCCGGTCGCGGCTGATCCCGGCCTCGGCGATCGCTGAGTATGTCGCGTTGCTGGAGAGCGAGGCCGGGCGGTGAGCCTGGACATCAACGCGGCCGAGCCCGCCACGACGTACTACGAGGCATCAAGTCGCTTCGGGTCGGGCACCCATGAGGCCCGCGAGCGGTTCGATGAGCTGACCAACCGTGACCTTCTTGCCCGGGCGTACGCAACGCTTAAGGCGCGCGGCGAGTATGACCCGCAGAAGCACGGCGACGGCAGCACGGAGCCGCTGACCGCCGTTGAGCACCTGGAAGTCCTCGCGGCGGGGGAGTTGCTCGCCCAGTACTACCGTCACCCGGCCCGTATCGACAAGGCGCTGGATGCCGGGGTGACCTGGCAGCAGGTGGCCGACGCCACCGACGTCAGCCCGGATCAGGCCCGCCAGGACTACCGGAGCTGGGCCGAGGGCCAACACCGCCTCTGGGCGGATTACGAAGGCAAGTTCGGCATGAGCGACGCCGAGTACGCCGCCGCGCTGCGCCGGTCGGAGACCCCGGCCGTGGCGCCCGAAGCTACCCGCGAGTCACAGATGGAGGCAGGACGGTGAAGCACGAGACCAGCCATGCTGCAGAGGCCGGGCGCGGGGAGCCGGGCGTCGGGCGCATGCTCCTGGATTGTGTGCGCGCCCGACGCCAGCACGTCACCCTCCAGCCTGGCAGGGGGAGGACCGCGGCTGGGTGGCTCGATGAGCGGCTTGATGACGTCATCTTCCGGGGCCGCCTGTTCCGGCTGGCGGTACAGCCGACGCGGAACATCCCGATGGGCGTCATCATGTCGCTGGAGCCGGCGGACCACGACGAGGACTGGCTGTCCGGCCCCGACCGCGTAATGGACGCGATCGCCCGCGCCCGCGAGCAGGCGTCGGCCAGCCGGATCACTTCGAGACCGGCTGCGAGTACCCATCAGCCCGGTACTACCGGAGGACCTGATGACTGATCAGGACGAGGAACTGTTCGACCACCAGGTCACGGCGTGGACGGCGGGCGCGTTGCGCAAGGCGCTCGATGGCGTGCCAGGCGACTGGCCAGTGCGCGTCATAACCGCAGAGGAGCCCGGCGGCGGGCTGGCCGATGAGCAGGTTGTGATCAGCGCGGGTCCGTGGTCCGACTGCGGTGACGGCAGCGGCCCGCCGGACCATTTTGAGATCAGCTGCGAGTTCCCCTCGGGCCAGTACTACCGGAGGGTCCGATGACTGACCGCGAGGAAATCGCCGCCGCCGGTGCTCCGGCACCTGCGGGCGAGTCCGCCCGCAGTGGCGAGGGCCGCCAGGCCGAGCCGCCGCCGGTGACCTACGACGGCGCATCGAGCCGGTACGGGCCAGGCACCCACGCCGCCCGTCAGCGCTACGACGAGCTGCGCATGCGCGACGTGCTGGCCCGCTCCTACGCGGAGCTGCGCGCCTCCGGCGAGTACGACCCTGCCAAGCACGGAGCAGGAGACACGGAGCAGCTGACAGCCGCCGAGCACCTGGAGCTGATCGCCACCGGCGAGTATCTGTCCCGCGCCTACAAGCCGTCGTCCGAGATTGATCACGCCCTGCGGGCCGGGGCTACCTGGGCGCAGGTCACCGACGCCCTGGACACCAGCGAGGCGTATGCGCGGGTGGCCTACCGGGCCTGGGCGGACGGCCAGCACGACATGCTCTCGTGGACCGAGGGGCGCCTGGGCATGAGCGATGCCGAGTATGCCGAGGCGGTCACCCGGGCGGGCGAGCCGGAGCCGGGCGTGGCGAAGGCTTACGCGGCCACGCACCGGGTGCTGTGCGCGCACGCTGACCGGGACGGTAAGGGCGCGCACTGGCTAGCGCCCGGCGAGAAGTGCAGCGCTGTGCTGGAGCGCGGCGCCTCCGAGGCTGGCCGAGGGATGCTGGCTCCGGATGCGGTAGCTACGTATGCCGCG
>DASPXY010001702.1:0-2760 GCA_035637055.1 Gemmataceae bacterium
CCTCGATGCACGGACGCAACCGCTCCAGCCACTCGGCCTTTAGTGTCCGCAGACGGCCGAGCAGCGCCGGCGGCAGCACGGCGCCAGCCTGATCGAGGTTGTCGCGGGCGTTGCGGGCGACGACCTCGAAACCGCCGAAGGCGGCGACATGCGGGCCGCCTTCCGCGGCGGCGTGGAACGCGGCCACGCGCCGCGCCAGTGCCTCGACGACGGCCGGCGTCACCTCGCCGCGCTGCAGCCGTTTCTGGAGCGTGGCTTCCGCCGGCAAGTGCTGCATCTTGACTGCCCAGTCAATCACCTCGCCTGTACCCTCGACGCGCACTCCGTTCGCGGTGCTCACGATGGGGACAACGCCCAGGTAAACGTGCGGGGCGAGGCGGCGATTGAGCCGCACTTCCTCGTCGCAGAAGTGTTTCCGCCTTTCCAGGGTGCTAAAGTCAACAAAGCCGAGGTTCACCGGCTTCTTGAGCTTGTAGGCGAAGCGGCGGGTGAGGAAAACGACCGAAATGTGCGTCTGCTGGATCTCGACGCTGCTGCCCGGCTCGGGATAGGCGGCGGTCTGGGAAAGCTCGGCGATCAGTTGCGGCAGTTCCATGTGACTGCTCCGTAGAAAACCCCTCCCCCCAACCCCCTCCCCTGCAAGGAGAGGGGGAGAAGAAGCAACGTTGTGTTGCTTGCTCCCCCTCTCCTTGCAGGGGAGGGGGTTGGGGGGAGGGGTTTTCGACACAGCAATGCTGACCCTATTTCTTCAGCTCCAGATTCTTGAGCCTGCCGCGCATCTGGTACAGGTGGACCAGCGCCCGGTCGATGATGCGCTCGCCCGCCCCGGGTTCGACCGGCGAGACTTGCGGGTCGGCGCCGTAGCCGCCCTCCGCCGCAGCCTCGATGGTGGGGAAGTATTGGTGATAGTCGTTGCAGTAGCCGAGAAACAGAACGTATTCCAACCGCGCTCGTTTTTTCAGGCTCAGCGCGTGACCGCAGAAAAACTCGCCCGAAACGCCGACGATGCCGATGCGGCCGTCGAGCAGCGCCGTCGTCAGGTGCGGCCGCACCCCTTCACGATATTCGCGCTCGTAGAAGTCGATCAAGGCGGGAAAGAACGCCGCCGAATAAGCGGCCCGGATCAGCGGGTTGCCCAGGTCCACACGCTTGCCGAACTTGAACTCCTCCGCGCGGGCCTCCAGTTTCGTCTCCTTGCCAATGGTGCATTTGATGTCCTTGGCGAGGTCGAGCACTTGCCGCCCCAGCGCCTGGCCGAACTTCTCCGGGCCGCGCTCGTTGCCGGCGTCGGTGGACAGGTCGCCCGCCGCCCCTTGCAGAAACAGGCACGGCGCGGCCGTCTCCTTCTCGACCAGCGCCGCCATCGCCCCCGGGTAGTCGGCCGAGAAGCTCAGCACCTTCGCGTCCTGCATCGTCGGATGAGCCGCGAAGTTGACCAGGTGAGCGATCACCTTGCCGTCGATGCCCTCGATGCGCACGACGAGCAACTCTCGATCCACCGGCTTGTCGGGCCGCTTCGAGTGGCGATTGCGGTTCAGCGCCACCTCGCGCCCGACCACGCCCAGCCGAGCCGGCCGCACTTCCTTCGCCGCATTGAGGATCACGCCGCTGAGTTTGTCCTCCAGCTCACGCACGTAAGGGACTTCGGGTTTCGGCCACGTCTCCAGTTCGAGGACCGGCCCATGATGCGTGTGCGAGGCGACCAGGAACACGTGCCCGACACCTGCCGCCTTGACCCGTTTGCGGATCGCGTCGGTAGACTTTCGTGTCGGTGCCCGGCCCAGGTCCAGGCTGACGATCGCGATGCGCTGCTCGCCGGCGGCCAGCACCACGGCCCGGGCGTGCAGCGGATCGAGGACGCCCTTGCTGCCGGCGGCGCGGCGTGCGGCGTAGCCCCACATTGGAAACCCTGTTGGCGGCGTGATATCCACCTTCGCCGCACCGGCCTGCAGGTCGTCCGCCGGCAGGCGACTCGGGCCGAACACGAGGAAGAACAGCGCCAGTGCGGTGTATTTTTTCATCTTGAGCGCTCCGCTTTGGGCTTCAAGCCCGAGGAACCCCCGGCTTGGCCTTGAAACCGCGTGTACTCCGGTCGTGCTGGCTTCGCAAGGAAACCCCATTTTGCAATACAAAGCCACCAGTTGCAATAAAACGCCAAGATGGCAGTCGCGGTTCGGCTCTTTTTCGCTGCCACAGAGACCCCTCGGGAAACGGATAAAAAGGCCACCGGCCGGGAATAGGCTGAATGTCGACCTTGATTTCTGGGGTGGAACGGTCGATAATAAAGATGAAGGTGTGATGGGCGCTGTCAACGGGCACTGCCAGAAGGCCAACTCTGGTCATCAGACGTGGAGCCACCTTCTGTTTGTGCTGCAACAGGCACGAACGCAGCAACCCCTTACCCTGCACTTGAAGTTTGGCAGCCGTAAAACCGGATCAAGGAACAAGAAATTGGCCAAGCTTGACAGGCTCGGAAACCCCGGGCCGGTTGCAGGGCTGACAGGCAGCGAAAAATCACGCCTTATGCTCGGGTCGCCCTCTTGGGGCTGCCCGAGCTTTTTTATGGAATGAAGATGTGGCCTATCTCCCGGGTCTTGAGAATCTTGGCATACACGTCGGACGACTCGAATGAGTGAACGAAAGAACCGCAGACCACATCGGCCAGTTGAACCAGGCTATCGCTCTCGGATTTGCCTGGGCGTACCTTGTTGACCAACGAGCGGCCACTCGGTGCCTTCGGCCGATAAAACTGATGGCGGA
>DASPXY010001703.1:0-3740 GCA_035637055.1 Gemmataceae bacterium
CAGGCGGCGACGGAGCAGGTCGCGCGCCCGCGCCAGTCGGCCAGACACCGTCCCCTTGCTCCAACCGAGCTGCGCCGCGGCTTCCTCGTTGGTCCGACCTTCCAGATAGCACAACACCACTGGGGCGCGGTATTTCGCAGGCAGTCGCTCAACCTCTGCATGGAGCAAGCGTTTAATTTCATCGGCGACAGCGGGGTCGCACGCCGGAGTCTCTTCCCCAACCGCGGGTAGGTCAAGTCCTTGTTGTTCGCAACGGGTGCGGCGGCGGCGCTGCTGATGGAGCTTGACGGCGATGCGATAGGCGACGCGATAGAGCCACGCCCCGAGCGCTTCGCGACGGCCGATCGAGCCGGCCTTGCGTGCCAGGACGAGGAAGGCGGCCTGGAACGCGTCGTCGGCGTCGTGGGCATCGTGGAGCACGCTGCGGCAGACTTGCAACACCATCGGCCCGTGACGCCAGAGCAGTAGCTCGAACGCCGAGCGGTCCCGCGTTGCGACGAAGCGACGCAGCAACTCGGCATCACCGGTCAGGGTCGCCTCGCCGGCACCTGCCAGCCGGCGCAGGAAGCGCAACAGGGGGTTCGGCGTTGACCGATCGGTAATGTCTGATTCGCTCATGTGTCCTCCCCACCACTATAGAGCCGCGGCCCCACAGCGCGCATACACTTTTCCGACGCGGCGCGTGGTTCGTAGTCCCGCCTTCAGGCGGCAACGGCCTGTTCCGCCTGAAGGCGGGACTACGAACCGCCTGACCGCGCTTGCTCGTCAACGCATGAGGGTGCGGCCGGAACGCCCATCCGATCAAGAAATCCCTCGCCTCCCCTTTCCTTGCGAGGTAGAATACTAACGTCGGTTTTGAGATCGTACTGGTGTCAATCTAACCCGGGCAAGGTAGCGCCAGGCCCGGGTTTTTGCACGAACCAGGAAGTCAACCTCATGTGGCAAGCTCTGCTCGTGTGCTGTGCATTTACTGGCGATGCGCCTGAGGTCCAGACGCAGTTCCAGCAACTCCACCCGTGCCCGGTGGCCTCGGGGCCGATCATGCCGGCCGAGATGGACTTCCAGCGCACGCCGGGACAGGCGCGCGCCGTCGTTCTGCTGCACGGCTGTCACCCCAGTTTCACCGACTTCAAGGCTCGGGCCCCGAAGACGGAGTCGTGGCAGCGGCCCGATAGCTGCGTCGTGAGCTACCTGGGCGAGTGTGCGGACGTCTACGCCTTCCGCTACGGCCAGAACGCGACCGTCGATCAGATCGCCCATCTGCCGGCCCTGCGCGCGGGGATCAAGCGGCTCAAGCAACTCGGCTACCGCGAACTCGTGCTGCTCGGCCACAGCGCCGGCGGCGTCGTCGCGCGGCAGTTCGTCGAGGACTACCCCGACGCGGGCGTCACCAAGGTGGTGCAAGTGTGCGCGCCCAACGGCGGCTCGCGCTGGGCCGACCTTGCCAAGTTTGCCAAGGTTCCCCTGGTTCCGAACCCCGCGCAACGTCCGTTCATCTACTCGCTCACCGTCGAGGAACGGGAAAAGGCGATGGCGGCACGGCAGAGCAAGAAGGTGCCGGCATCGGTGCAGTTCGTCTGCGTCATCGGCAGCGAGGACTGGGTCGTCTCGCGCGCCAACCAGTGGACACCGGACCTGAAGGCCCAGGGCGTCCCGTCGGTCGTGTTGCGGGTGGCCCACGAGAGCGCCATGTACGGTGCGGACAACGCCCGGCGGCTGTGCGACCTCGTGAAAGCGAACCACCTGCGCGCCGGTCTCCAGGAGATTCAGACGGTCAGCGCTTCTTCCGAGGAACTCCCCTCGCTGAGCCCACCGCCGGAGGAAGTGTCGCTCGTGCTGCCGCGCGAGGAGGTCAACAGGCTCCTGCCAATCAATCGCCAGCGCAACCCTCTCAGGAGCCCCGGCAAGTAAGCAGCACGGCAACCTTGCGGAGAACCCTGTGATGATCCGTGTCTCTTCCTGGGCGGTGCGCGGCCTGGCGTGCGCCGCCCTGCTTCTCGCTGTCGCCGCCGCGGTGCGCGCCGGTGAGTCCGCCGGTGTCACTGAAGGCAAGCGGCTCATTGACGCCAACGCGGACAACATTTGTCGCTTTGCGCACGCCTACAGCAGTTACGGCTACAAGAGCCACGAATACCTCGGCTCGACAAAAACCAAGGACGGCTACCAGGAACTGACGTTCCTGTTCACCGTGAAGGGCAATCTCAAGACGCAGACGATGCTCATGGCCTTCTACTTCAAGGATAGCGGGCAATTCGACTTCCTGCGCGTGCGCAAATATACGACCATTTACGAGCCGTTTCGTCAATTGAGCAACTCCTACCTGAAACAGCTCCGCGAGCAAATGGGCAAGCGGCCGGTGGTCCAGAGCAACTCGGAATTGCTGCGCGCGGTGGACACGGCCAGCGCCCAGGATCTGTGCGAGATGCACCTCAAATTGGCCCAGCTGAACCGGAAGCCGTAACGGCGGGTTGTTGGGATGCGGGGCGAGCCATCGCCGTATCCCAAAGGCCAACAATAGCTCCCGCACCCGCGGCGGTTACTTCTTCTCCGCCTTCATGATAATCGGCGTCACGCGCGCAGCGTTGCCGGCCTCGTGGCCCGTCACCAGCGCCTTGCCGTCCGGCGTAAAGGCGACACAATAGGTGATCATTGTCTTCTTCTTGCCGTCCTTGAGTTGGTCGGAGAAAACCGGCTTGCCGGCCTCGACATCCCAGACGCGCAGGCTGCCGCCGTAGCCGGCGCTCGCCAGCCATTTGCCGTCCTTCGACATTGCCAGCCCGAAGACGTCGTCGGGCAGCGGTCCGAGCTTCTTGATCTCCTTGCCGTCCTGAATGTTCCAGACGTGGATGAGCTTGTCGAAACCGCCCGCCGCCACCCGCTTGCCGTCCTGGAGAAACACCACCGTCGTCATGCCGTCCTTGATTTCCTTGTCGCCCAGGATTTTCTGCTCCTTCATCGCCTTGACGTCCCAGATCTTGATCATGGCGTCGTTGCTGGAACTGGCGAGCAGCGAACCGTCGGGCGAAAAGGCGACGCAGTAGACCGACTCCTTGTGGCTGCCAAGGTTTTTGACTTCCTTGCCATCGGCAGGGTTCCATAGGCGCACCGACTTGTCAACGCCGCCGGAGGCGAGCAACTTGCCATCGGGGCTAAAAACGCAGCTATCGACGATGTCGGTGTGTCCCTTCAGCTCGCGCAGGAACTTGCCGTCCTTCGGGTTCCACAGCCGGATCGTCTTGTCCTGGCTGGCCGACGCGAGCAGGTTGCCATCGGGGCTAAAAGCGACACAGTAGACCTGATTGGTGTGGCCTTTGAGGTTGTGCAGTTCCTTGCCGGTGGCGAAGTCCCACAACTTGACGTTGTTGTCGAAACTGCCGGTCGCCAGCACCTTGCCGTCGGGGCTGAAGGCGACGCTGTAGACCAGCCCCGTATGCCCCTTGAACTCCGCCGGCGTCTGGGCCAGCGCCATCACCCCACACGACAGCACCACCAACGCCAGAATGCAACGCCTCATGGTCAAATTCCCCCCTTAAAGATGACAAGGTGACCTGGTGACCAGGTGACAAGGTGAAAATCCTTCAGCCATCATCACGTGCAGCCAATAGACTTTATCCGGAATAAGGAATAAAATGAACGCATGATCACATACCAAGCACTCCAGGCCGACCGCCGACAGTTTCTGGCTCTCACGGGCCTGACGCTCTCGGAGTTCCAACGTCTGCTGTCTACCTTCCCCCAAG
>DASPXY010001704.1:0-3853 GCA_035637055.1 Gemmataceae bacterium
GAAAGGCGCCCGCGCAGTTCTTAGGGGAGGAGGCCCGGGCGACCGAGCCTCCTTACCCGACCGGCGCGGAGGGGGGCGATATGAAAATCAGCAGGCATGAGAAAGGTGCCGAGTGGCTGGACTACGTCGATTGGCCGGTCCTCGTTGACCTCCCGCTCCCGCAGACGGCTTTCGACGAATGGCGAGGGGAACGGACCAGGGAGGACGGCCACCCCTGGGTCTTCCAAGTGGAGGTGGAGGGGGTCCCCGCCCAGGGCTCGCCGACTTACCGCTACCTCATCGAGTTGCGGGAAGAAGACCTGGGTGACATCCTTGTGGGATTGCCTGTGCAAGCAGTAGGGACAATCCTCGATCGACTGCTGCGAGAAGGTGAGCCGGAGGTTGCCGGAGAGCTGGTCGGGCGCATCGTTGCTTTCCTCGCCCGAGGCGTAGCCGGACCGGCGAGTCGATGGAATAAGTGAGCTGGCATCGCCCCGAACCATCGGCTGCAGCTGACCCGGCCCGCCACATCGGTTTCTGGGAGTTCGTAGCTCAGCGAGGCGGGCCGGGCAGCTGAGCCGGGTCGTTCGGCGAAGGAGGCGCGGGAGGCAACGGTGGCTGTAGTGCTAACCCCATTTCTGGTGCTGTCGGTAACCGGCCTGGTGTTGAGCCTGGTCGCCCACGCCGCGGCGCTGCTCGGCCTGCCGCCACCACTCGGCCCGGCCGCGTGGTGGCTGAACGTCGGCATCTTCGTGGTGTGGCTGCCGGCCTTGATCGTGTGGGAAGGCGGCTCTCTGCGCGGCTGCCCGTGCTGGATGCGGTGGCTGACCTACGGGTTCTTCGGTTACGGGGGCGTCAGCTTCCTGCTGTTCAGGGCAGTCACCCCGCCGGAATCGTTCGGGGGGTTTTCAGGCCATTGGATAGCGTTCTACTCGGCGGCTGCGGCGATCCTGTACTCGGCCATCGCCATATCCCGTTCGGACCCCGCCCGCCGGTGCCCGAACGGCCATCCGGTGTCGACGTCCGCGAGCTACTGCGAGGCATGCGGGGCGGACATCGCGGAGCAGAGGGTCGCCGGTTCGTGTCGCCCAGACGCCGAACCAGGCGCTGCAGCAGACGGCGGGGGCAGGTAGCCTTTCTGTGGTTTGCAGCTCACTCGGCCCCCGCCGCTGCTGAGCTGGGTCGTTCGGCCTTTTTGCAAGAACCGACGTCGAGGGATCCCCATGACTACCGCCTCACTGCCGAAGACCGTCGTGAACTCCCTCGGGATGAAGTTTGCTTTGATTCCGGCTGGCGCCTTCCTGATGGGCTCGCCGCAGGAGGAGAAACAGCGCAGCAAGGATGAGGAGCAGCATGAGGTACTCATCACCAGGCCGTTCTACCTGGGTGTCTATCCGCTGACCCAAGGACAGTGGCGAGCGGTAATGGGCAATAATCCGAGTTGCTGCTGCGCCACGGGAGGCGGCAAGGAGGAGGTGCAAGGGATGGACACCGACGACTTCCCCGTCGAGAATGTCAGCTGGGAGGATGCCCAGGAGTTTCTGGGAAAGCTGGTCGCGCTGGGAGAAGAGCGCGAGGTGGGCAGACAATACCGCTTGCCGGCGGAGGCGGAATGGGAGTACGCGAGTCGAGGTGGGGCTTCTGACTATCAGGTCTTCCACTACGGCAATGTTCTCTCTTCCACACAAGCGAACTTCAACGGCAACTACCCCTACGGTGGCGCGGCCAAGGGCCCGTACCTGGAGCGGACGAGCAAGGTGGGCTCGTACGAGCCCAACAGCTTCGGGCTGTACGACATGCACGGCAACGTCTGGGAATGGTGTGCCGACTGGTACGACAAGGACTACTACAAGAATAGCCCGCGGCGCGACCCTGCCGGGCCTTCCGCGGGTTCGTGCCGGGTGCTCCGGGGCGGCAGTTGGGACTGCTTCGGCCAGCGCTGCCGGTCGGCCTGGCGCAACGGCACCGAGCCGGCGAACCGGTACGAGTACCTCGGCTTTCGCATTGTCCTGGTTTTGTCGGAATAAGGGGAGGGTCGAGACGGAGCGGCCAGCCTCACCAGAGAGCAAGCGCCGCCGGCACGGCTGGCTGCTTCGTTTCTGGTGAGATGCCTGTTCGGGTTCCCGGATGAGCCGGTAGAACTGCTCCATGAAGTGCCTTGCCATGCGGGGAAGGTGCCACAGACCATGCGCGTATTTCTGACAGGCGGTTCGGGCGATTTGGGGCACGTACTGTCCGGACAGTTCGAGTTGCGTGGCGACGTCCCTGTCCGCTTCGATGTCCGACCACCCCTGAGCAGCTGCGGGCTCTACGTCAAAGGTTCCATCCTGGACCGTGAGACACTGCAGCAGAGTTTGGCAGGGATGGACTGTGTTGTCCACATTGCCGCCTGGCACGGCATTCACGAAGTCACGGGAGCAAAGGATGTTTACGACTTCTGGGACTTGAATGTCACGGGCACTTTTTACGTTTTCGAGGCAGCAGTGCGGGCGGGTGTTCAGCGGGTCGTCTACATCTCGAGCACCAGCATCGGTAATTGGGCCAGCGTCTACGGACATACCAAAGTCCTGGGGGAAGAAGTGGCCCGCGTCTACGCTCAGCGGCACCGAGTGAATGTGATCACCTTGCGGCCCCGAGCCTTTATCCCGTCTTGGAATCGAGCGGTTTATCCGTCGTATGTCGAGTGGGCGAAGTGGTTTTGGCGGGGGGCGGTCCATATCGAGGATGTCAGCCAGGCGGTTGTACGGGCGGTGGACCTGTTGGGACGAAGTCTGCTCTCGGGACCGCTGGTGCTGACCGTGGACGGGGCCTACGAGTACACAGACGACGATTTGCGGAATTGGGACAAAGATGGTCCTGGCACGACCTTTCGCAAATACTATGCGGACTACTACGATCTGGCCGTGCGCTATGGCCTTGACCCGGGGTGCAAGCCGGAGAAACTGGCTATTGCGGAAACCCGGCAACGGTTGGGGTATGATCCGCGCTACAGCTTGAAGAACTTGCTGGTTGAATTAGATCGTTTTGGAGAAGCAGGACCACCTGTACCAGTGTTCTGACAGGGAGCGATAAGGGGACGCATCGACTTTTCTCAGTCGAACGGCCGGTAGACTGTGCCACAGCACAGAGGAGTTCGTTGGATGCAAACAATCACCACAACTTTTGAAGATGGGGTACTGAAGCCGGCGCAACCGCTGAATTTACCCGCGCATGCCGAAGTGCACCTCACGATTGAGCTGTTGCCAGCGGCCCCTCTCACGGTGGGCAATCTCAATGCCTTCCTGCGAAGTCTTCCCGCGCTGGGGGATGATGCCGCAGCATTTGCGCAAGCTGTGCGCGCCGCCCGCGCTGCCTACGCTGGAGATGAGCGATGACGACCGCCGTGCAACAACTGTTGACTCTCTTCGATACCCTCCCGGAGGCTGACAAGCACCAGGCCGCCACGGAGATCCTTCGCCGTGTGTCGGCATCTGCCGAGGGAGACCTCCCTATGTCTGCGCTGGTCGAAACCGCCGACGAACTCTTCCGTGCCTTGGACGCTGAAGAGGCCAAGCATGCCCAGCGCTGACCGGGGCTCCGTCTGGATCGTCGATCTGGGGCTGGCTGCCAAGGTGCGACCCTGCCTGGTCTTGAGTGTCCCCACCGATCCACAGGATCGGGTGCTGGTCACGGTCATCCCGCACACGACCAGCGTTCAAGGCACCCGGTTTGAGGTCGATGTCAAGGCAGCGTTCCTGAAGCCCGGTGTCTTCGACGCCCAACAGGTGTTGACAGTGCCGCAGGTCAAGCTGATTCGGAAGTTGGGGGATCTCTCGGCGGACCAACTGGCACTCGTCGAGGAAGCAGTGCGGCGCTGGTTGGGGCTGTGAAGGAG
>DASPXY010001705.1:0-5969 GCA_035637055.1 Gemmataceae bacterium
TGTGCCGACTGCGTTTGCAGAACGCCTGGTTGCGCCCGAGCTTACCTTGAGCGACTTCCTGAGCGTCCAAGGGCCAGCGCAGACTGCGGTTTTATTCGTGATCGTCACCGACATCGACTTCATCGACCGTGTCGGCTACAACCCCGCCAATCCGCCGAGCGATGCCGAGATTCGGCAACGAGTCGATCAACGGTGGCAGCTCCAGAAATTCTTGCCAGACTGGAGCGGTAATCCAGAGGCCAGTCCGGGTCTTCTGATTGGCGTGTTCGGGTCGCCAGGTCGCCAGACCGTCATCGCCTCGGCGCGTATCGATAGGAGCAACTGGGCTGCGGTACAGCTCTTCCCCGAAGGGAAACTTCGTGTGCCTCTGCGCGAGCCGTTGGACCTCGACGCGTTCGGTCTACGGGGACGTCGCATCGCCCCGTCGGCGGGCCTGATGTTCGGTGGCATTCCCGCCCAGTTCTACATCATGCTTGGTATCGATGGCATCGCGCTTGGAGGCCACCATCTGCGGAAGGGACTCGCGGCGCCTCGCAAGCGGGCGCCCAACAAGCCGTTGCAGCAGACGGGGCCGGCATGATGGCTTTCCGAGGGTTGAAGTCTTCCAGCCGGCCCCGCTGCTGGGCGGAAAAGGGGTCGGGAGTCGATTTGAGACAAAGGCCATCGCCGAAAGGAAAAGGGGACCGTCATCTTTTTCATCAATGAGGAGGGAAAAAGATGACGGTCCTCTTTTTGCTTTCGGCGTCGAATCCGCTATTCTGGCGCTATGGCAGCCGACCTCCGAGATGTTGATCCGGCCGAGTTGCGGCTACCGTCGTCCCGGTCGAGTGGCGCCGACCCTGTCAAGCTGCAACGGCAGCTTGCCAAGCATGGCACGACGACCGCCGGCATGCCGCCTTTGCTTGCGTATGAAGGGTCTAACGGCGTGCTGGAACTCTACGATGGGGTGACGCGAGCCACGCGGGTGGCGAAGTTGCTCCCTGGAACGACGTTCCAGGTAGAGGTCATCGGCAAGCTGAAACACGCGAAAGCCAAAAATCGCCGCGTTGGAGATGCACTATGACCACCGTGGATTTGTTGGATCGTATCCTGGGTCAGCTCGACCAGATTCGGCCTCGATGCCCCGAGTTGCGTTTCGGGCAGTTGATTGCGACCATCGGCATGCTTGCCGAGGATGAGACAGGGCACTCGCTGTGGGACGTCGAAGACACCGACTTCGTAGCGGCCCTGGAGCGCTTCGCCGGGGACATGGCACGCCGTGGGTCGGACCGGGCCGAGCCAGCCGCTGCACCTGACCGCGGCGGCAATACATCTTCTCCTGGTGCCACGGCTCCCCAGCCGCCGCGGCAGGTGAGCTGAGTCGTTCGACTCTTGGCCCGCTCCGGAGCGGGCGCCAAAGGGGACAGGCACGTTTTCCCCTCCGAAGAGGGGAAAACGTGCCTGTCCCCACCCCTCGTCGGCCGCCCGGCACGTGTCCGGGGCGCCACGTCTTCGAGTCGCTAGTCGAGCGGGCCGGCGGCTTCGTCCACGGGACAGCCGGCATCGAGATAGGATTGTAACACGATCTGCGCCGCCACGCGGTCGCGGCGTGCCTTGCGGCGCTTGTTCGTCATCCCGGCCGCGAGCAAAAAGCCTTCCGCCTCGACGGTGGTGAAGCGCTCGTCGAAGAACGTCACCGGCAAGCCTGTCTTCTCCGCCAGCCATTTCCCGAACTTGCGCGCCTCGGTCGCCTTCTGGCCCTCCACGCCGCTCAGGTGGACCGGCAAGCCAACGACAATCGCGCCGACCTCTTCCTCTTCGACGATCTTGCGGAGGTAGCGCGCATCCTGTTCGACGCCCTGGCGCGGATAAGTCGTCAGCGGCGAGGCGATGCGGCGGTCCGGGTCGCTGATCGCCAGCCCAATCCGCACCGACCCGTAATCGACACCGAGCAGGCGCGTGCGGCTCACAAATATGCCTCCAGTCCTTTGCTCTTGAGCAGATCGACTAACTCCTTGACCGTGCCCTCGTCGCGGCGGTCGGCGATGAGCGTGGCGTTGCCATCCTGGATGATCAGGAGATTCTCGACCCCAATTGTGGTGATAAGCTGTCCCTTGTCGGCGACGATGACGCAGTTCTTCGTCTTGAGGCCGGCGTGCGTTGCCAGGACCGTGTTGCGGTCGGCGTCGGGCGTGTGCATCCGCTCCAGGGCCAGCCAGCTGCCGACGTCGTCCCAGCGGAACGGGGCCTTGATGACGAGCACTTCCTTCGCCTGCTCCATGATGGCCTTGTCGATGCTGATGCGGACCAGCGGTTCGTACTCGCGCTGAAAGACGCGGTCGCGATCGGGTGTGGACCACGCCTCGGCGATGCGCTGAATCGCAGTATGCAACTTCGGCTGGAGTTCACGCAGGGCGCTGAGGATGGTCGCGACCTTCCAGACGAAGATGCCGCTGTTCCAGACATACTCGCCGCTGACGAAAAAACGCTCGGCCGTGTCGGCGTTGGGTTTCTCCTTGAAGCCCTGCGAGCGGTAGATGCCGACGCCTTGACGGTGGGCCACCTCGGCGCCGCGGTGGATGTAGCCGTAGCCGGTCGCGGGGAAGGTCGGCGGGATGCCGAACGTGACCAGGGCGCCGGGGTGCTCCTCGACGATGGCCTCGGCGACCTGGGCGGCGCGGCGAAACTCCGTCGCCGGCTCGATGACGTGGTCGGCCGGCGTGACGATCATGACGCCCTTGGGATCCTCGCGCGCGATCAGGGCGGCGCCCAGGCCGATGCAGGCGGCGGTATCGCGGCCGCACGGCTCGCCGACGATGTGGTCCACGGAGACGCCGTCCAGTTGCTTCTTGACCTCGTCGCGATGGGCGGCGGCGGTGATGACCCAGGTGCGTTCCGCGGGGACCGGACCTGCGACGCGATCGAGCGCCTGCTGCAAGAGCGTGCGGTCGCCGACCAGTTTGAGGAATTGTTTCGGCCGCTGTTGCCGGCTGCGCGGCCAAAACCGGGTGCCGCCGCCGCCCGCCATGATCGTCGCGTGCAACATGAGGGTTCCCTCCGTGTTGGAAAGCCCACGGGTTGCAACCCGTGGGCTTGATCCCGCCGCATCCTACCCAAAATACGTCGCCTCTGCTATGCGCGTTCCCCGCGCGACCTTCGCAGCCAACTCCTCGGCGTCGAGGGCGTAGAGCGGGCTGATCTCCAGCGGCACCGCCGCGTCGCCGTTCGCCTGCCGCGGCACCGTCGCGCCCGCCGCTTCCAGCCAGTCCGCGGCCAGATTGCTGATCGCCTGCCGCGTCGTTTGCGGTGAGTCCGCCCCCGTCGCGTTCTTCAGCGGCATGAACTCCTCGCGGCGGCTCGTCTCCACGATCGTCCAGCGATCCGCCAGCGGCAGCACGTCGAAGATGAACATCTCGAACTTCAGCGCGTTCTCCTTCTTCGGCTCAACCCGCGCCCCCTTCTCATCCACGTACGGCACCTTCTTGCGGGCGATGTGGAAGGGCATGCCCTCGCTGCCGTGCGTGACCTTTATGAGAAAATGAAGATCGAAAATGTGAATCGCGGGACTGCCGGCCAGGAAGCGTAACTGCCCCGACGGCTCGGTCTGACGAGCGAGTTTCTCCGGCAGGTCAGAATACTCGATCATGCCGCAGCGGCCGTCGATCAGCACCAGATTGCCCAGCTTGTCCGTCGGGCCTTCCTTGGGCACGACCTTGATCGACACCTCCGCCTTCTGGGCGATGTGATGTCCGAGGAAGGTCGGCTCGGCCACCTGGATGAGCGGATTATCGACCTGGAAATAGAAGAGGTGCCGGATACCGCGACTCTCCAGACGCGCCAGCAGGCCGGTGTCGGCGAGGGCGCGCAGGGTGCCGCCGTGGCCGTTCGGACTGGCGAACAGGCGGCCGCGCGCCTCCATCAGCAGCCTGCCCGTTCCCATGTCGAGCGCCGGCATCGTGCCCTGCTGGAAGAAGAACACCTCCGAGTCCGGCAGGCCGAAGAAGGCGTTCGCCTTGAAGAACGCCACGGTTTCGGCGTGGGTGGCGGGGCTGGTCATCAGTAGCAGCGGCAGCGGCTTGCCATAGCGCCGTGTCAGCGCCAGCACCTTTTCGGCGTGGATCTGGAACAGCGTCTTGTTCTTGACCGGGCTGATGGGGAACATGCCCTTGGGGTGCTCGAAGCCAAGACGGCTGCCTTGCCCGCCGGCGACCACCAGCGCCGCTACCTCGCCGCGCCGCAGCGCCTCCTCGCCGCGGGCGCGCAACTGTTTGTCGCTGCCGAGGCGCGTGATCGGCACCGGGGTAATCTGCTCCTCCGACGGCAGCGCGAACGTCTGATCGCGGCAGGTGTAGAGGCGCTGCAGTTGGTCGAGATCCAGCCCTTGCAATTGCTCCAGCAGCTCGCGCTGCTCCGTGTCATTGAGTTCGCCCCACCAGGCAAGGACGTGTTCCTGGCCATGTTGTCGCAGGCGGTCGTTCAGGTCGTTGGGCACGGTGACCATTGGTTCCCTCTCACGCTCTTAAAACTCGAATTTCAACCCATCGTAAGCCAGTTCGACTCCCGGCGGCAGCTGGCGGTTCGCGGACTCATGCTCCACGTCGTGCGACATGTGGGTGAGGTACGCCCGCCGCGGCTTGACGCGATCGATCACTTCGAGGGCCTGCTCGATGTTGAAATGCCCCGGGTGCGGCTTGAAGCGCAGGGCGTCGAGCACCAGTACCCGCAGCCCCTCCAACCGCGGCCAACTCTCCTTCGGAATCTCGCTGACGTCGGTGCAGTAGGCGACATCGTCGATGCGAAAACCGAGCACGTCGAAATGAGCATGGACCAGCGGAATCGGCACGACGCGCTGACCGAGAACCACAAACGGCTCGCTCTCGGTGATGCGCACGAACGAGAGTTTGGGCAGATACCCGACCGGCAGCGCTTCGGCGGCGCCGGTGAAGGCGTAGGCGAATGCCTGCCGCAATTTGTGCTCGACCTCGGCGGTGCAGTAGAGGGGCACGGGGCCGCCGAGCAGCCGCGGGATCGGCCGCAGGTCGTCGAGTCCGAAGACGTGGTCGGCGTGGAAGTGCGTGAACAGCGTCGCGTGAACGATCTTGACGTTCTCGCGAAGGAGCTGCAAACGCAGTTCCGGCGATGTGTCGATGAGGAGATTGCCCTGCGGGGTGCCGACCAGCACGGAGCAGCGGTAGCGGTGGTTGCGCGGATTGGGCGAGCGGCAGACGTCGCAATCGCAGCCGACCATGGGGATGCCGACCGAGGTGCCGGTGCCGAGAAACGTGAACGTTCGCGAGAAACCCGCCATTGCGCTCCTTGCCGCCTACGTGACTTCGCGGCGCCGTGTCGCTACACTAGGCCCTACCGTTGAGGATACACGAACGAGCGATGAGCGACGAGTAATGAGCGCTGAGTGACGAGCCGCTTTCCACTCAGCATTCGGTACTCGCCACTGGCAGAGGCTACCCCATGAACGAAGGTATTACCCCCGATCCGAGATGGACCACGCCAAAGTCTGACCTCGGTGCCGCACCGGCGCCCATCTCCATCCAGGCGCCGGCGAACGCCAAACGCCTGTTGTGGGGCGGCTTCTTCTGCATCTTCGCCGCCGGGGTGGGCTTCGGTGTCCGCGGCCGCATCCTGCTCGACTGGGCCCGCGAATACGGCTTCACGCAGAAGGAACTCGGTGACATCTCCGGTGGCGGACTGTGGGGCTTCGGGGTCATCATCATTCTCGGCTCGCTGATCGCGGATCGGGTCGGCTACGGTCGGTTGATGGGGCTCGCCTTCCTCATGCACATCCTGTCGGCAGCCTTGCAGATGTGTACCGGCCCGATCTACAACGCATTTGGCCGCGATGGCGTCTATCTCAGCCTGACGCTCGCGATGGTCATGTTCTCGATTGGCAACGGCATCTGCGAGGTGGTGGTCAACCCGATGGTTGCCAGCCTCTTTCCCAAGCAGAAAACGCATTACCTGAACATTCTGCA
>DASPXY010001706.1:0-4059 GCA_035637055.1 Gemmataceae bacterium
AGTTGCCCAGCATGACGGACGACATCGCCAACTCGATCGTCTTCTGGGTCGATCCCAAGGCGACGCCGCGCAGCAGCGGCGCCGACGCCACGTACTACGCCGGCCTTACTCCTACCTACGCCCCCAAGAATGGCCCGCTCGACAGTATCGAGGAGTTGCTCCTGGTCAAGGGGGTGACTCCGCTGTTGCTGTACGGCTACGACAAGAACCGCAACGGCGTCATTGATCCCGACGAGACGCAGACCGGCGGCGACCCGAACAATGTCGGCTGGGCCCCGTACCTGACCATCTACAGCCGTGAACTGAACGTCGACTCGACCGGCAACAAGCGCATCTACGTCAACGACACGAACCTGCAAACCCTGCAGACAAGCCTCGCCGCAGTGGACGCCGATCTCGCGACCTTCATCATCCTCTGCCGGCTCCACGCTCCGACCGCGATCCCGGCGACGGGGTTGCCCAAGAACATCTCGCTGTCGCCCGCCAACTCCGTCAACACGGGCGACTTGAATTTGGGGACGGCCAAGGCGGCAAACACGATCGCCTCGCTCTACGATCTGATCGACGTCTACGTGACCATTCCGCCCCCCGATCCCAAGGCGAAGGATGCGAAATCGACTTACGTTGCCAGCCCGCTGATGACGACGAGTATCCGTTCAACAAGAAGTTACTCGTCAGGGGCCGGCGGCAGCCAGCTCGCGGACCTGCTGCCGAAACTGCTCGACAAGATGACGGTGAAGAAGGACCAGCAACTCTACGGGCGGATCAACCTCAACACGGCGTCGCAGACGGTGCTGACGGCATTGGCGAATGCGGGCACGATCACGCAAACGACGGGGACCGGGACGAACCAGAAGGTGACCTCGACGTCGCTGCTGAGCGAGGCTGACGTGACGACCATCCTGAACACGCGGCCGCCCCTGATCTCGACCACGCCGCCGGAGGAAGTGTATCAGTCGCCCGCCTGGCTGATTACGCAGGCCAAACTGAAGGTCTCCACCGTCAAGGCCCTGGAAAAGTACATCACGACGCGGTCGCAAGTGTATCGCTTCCAGGTGATCGGCTACCTCGACGGCGGCGGCCCGATCACGCGCCTCGATGTGGCCATCGACACGAACAACGGCAATCCGCGGGTGGTTCACTATCGCGACCTCAGCGAACTCGGCAAGGGATTTGATATTCCGCAGAACAACGGGCAGTGACGACGGAAGTTCTGGTTCGTTGCATGGGAGTGGCGAGCGGGGGGCGTAAGCCCCCTGATGACTCGCAGAGATCAGGGGGCTTACGCCCCCCGCTCGCCACTCCTCCGCCAAACCAACTTCCCCGCGTCCTCATCATAAGGAGAACGCAGTTTGGCACGTATACTGGGTATCGACTGGGATAACTCCCAGTTACACGTTGTCGCGGCGACGATCGGCCGCGGCGGCGTGCGCATCGACGCCGCGGTCGTCCTGCAGGGGGACTTCACCCCCACCTTCGCGCAGGCCGACCTCATCGGCGGGCGGCTGAAGGAGCAGCTCAAGGCCGCCGGCATCGCGCCGGCCCCGGTCGTCATCTGCATCGGCCGCGACCGCGTCATCGCCAAGGAAATCCGCTATCCGCAGGTGCCGCTCGCCGAGGAACCGGCCATCATCCGCTTCCAGGCGGCCAAGGAACTGACCGAGGCGGGCGAAGGCGTCGTCATCGACTACACCGCCAAGGGCGACGGCCCGCAGGCTGCCGGCGAACGCACCGCCCTCGCCTTCGCCATTCGCAAGGATCTGCCCGTCTTCTTTGAGAAGGTCTGCAAGGCGGCGAACCTGGGGCGGCTCCTCGCGGTCACGCCGCGCAGTTTCGGCGTCGCCAGCTGCCTCAAGCGGGCCGCCGCGGCGCCGGAACCCGGTGCCGCCATCGCTGTCCTGACCGTCGCCGAGTCGTGGGCCGACTTCGCCGTCGTCCGCGGCGACGGCGTCCTGTTCACGCGCGGCCTGACCGGCACCGCTCACCTCATCGCCGAGGTACGCCGCAATCTCGCGGTCTACGCCGGCCAGCTCCCCGCGACGGCCCCAGCCCGCGACAAGGTGCATGGGGTCTACGTCGCCGGCGATGGCGAGCACGCCCTGCTCCGCGAACAGTTGCAGCACACTCTCACGGTCCCGGTGCATCCGCTGGATCCGTTCTCGCGCGAAGCCCAGCTGCAGCCCACCGCCCCGCGCGGCGGCTTTGCGGCGGCGGTCGGGTTGGTGGAGCTGTGGGCCCGCAACAAGGCAGCACCGGTCAATTTCATCCGTCCCAAGGAACCGATCAAGACCCGCGATCCCGAGCAACAGCGTACCGTGCGGGTCGCGATCGGTGGGGTCGCCGTCCTGGTGCTCCTCGCGGTCGTCTGCTACCTGGTCCTCTCCTGGAAGCGCGGCGAGGTCGAGGATTTGCGGGCCGAGGCCAGCCGCCTTGAGGCGGACCGGGTGCGGTTAGACCCCGACAAGAAGCACATCGACGCCCTCAAAGACTGGACCGGTGCCGCGGTGCCCTGGCTCGATGAGCTGTACGAGGTGACCGCCAAGTTCGAGTGGCGCGACGGTTTCCACCTGACCGAATTCAACGCCTCGGCACGGCAACAGGGCCTCAACCGCGGTCCCCTCGCCGCCGCCAAGAACAAGGCCCCGGACAAGTTCGCCGGCCTGTTGACGCTGATCGGGGAGGCGCGGCCGCCAGACGAGAGACTGTTTGACCGGCTCACGGGGAAGCTCAACGACCCGATGCATTTCGCGAAACTCGACAATACCGTCAATGCTCAGGGCACGGGCAGCTTTAACGCGAAAAAAGAGGTGCGCCGCGCAACAATGAAGGTCGATGTGGTCGGGCAGCCCTCGTCCCGTTACACGACCCTTTTTGTCGCGCAGCCGTCCGCCACCTTGGGACGGCAGCTCCAGGCGGCCGTCAACAATACAGAACCGGATCCGGACGAGGGGGACGACCAATGAACTCAAAAGATAATCGTGGGGCGTTGATCCTCCTCAGCGTGATCGCCGTCGGCGGGATCCTGTACCTGGGCCTGAACCTCTTCTGGTGGCCGCTCCAGGAGGCCAACCAGCAGGCTGAGCAACTGGAGAAGGCAAACCGCGACAAGAGCCTCCAGATTGCCCAGATTGTGAAAGACAAGTCCTGGCTGGCGCGGCAGCGTAGCCTGAGCCTCCCGGCGCCGGACACGAAGGTCATCAAGCCCAAGGGCCCGGCCGCGCCCGCGCAGGAACGCGACATCCCGCACATTCAGGACCAGTATGTGACGTACCTGCGTGATCTGGTGAACAAGCACGGGCTGACCCTCACCGCGTTCCCGAAGCCCGCCGGGGTAGACACCACGAGCGCCCCGAAGGTGGCCGGCCCCACGCCCGCCTACACGTCGCTGAGCTTCAACCTCACGGCGAAGGGGCAGATGAAGGGCATCGCCAAGATGCTGCAGGAGTTCCAGACGACGCCGCTGCTGCAGCGTGCCAAGAACCTCACGATCCGGCACGCGGAAGGGAAGGATGGTCCGCTGGTCCTGACCATGACCGCCGAAGCACTGATCGTCAACGGCAGCACGAATCTCGGCAACAGCCGCACGTTGCTGAACCTGCCGGTGGTCGCCGTGGACGTCACGCGACCGTATGCCGCAGCCGTCGCGGCTGTCGTGGGGAAGCATCCCTTCGTCGAGATCGCCGCTTCCGGCACTGCCTTTGCACCGCGGCGCAATTATGCCGATCTGGCCGTCAACAATGTCTTTGAGGGCGGCAAGCGCTACGATCCAACGGAGTATAGGCCACCGCCCCCCCCCAAGGACAAGCCGCCGCCGCTCCCTGACGTGATCTCCTTCGCCTTTCTGACGGACGTGACCATTACCCCGGACAAAGGGACGCGGGCGTCTGTCTACGACCGCATGTGGGAGCGCAAACTGGACCTGCGCGTGTCTGCCGGTTACAACTGGATTCCGCTGCTCAAAGATAGCGAGTCCAACACCCTCGTGCGCGGCAAGGTGCTCAACATCGACACGCGCGGCATTGCGTTCCACGTCGAGATGCAGGCCCGCTCGCCCGAGGA
>DASPXY010001707.1:0-4665 GCA_035637055.1 Gemmataceae bacterium
CCGCGGATGGTGGGGTCGCAGGCCGAGTTTCCGGCGAACGTGCGCCACATCCCAAAGCAAGATCGTCGTATCGTTGCCGCCGGTCGCCAGGAGGTCGCCGTTGCCGACGAACGTCAACCCGGTCAGTCTGCCTTGCACCACCTCAATGGCATGCACACGCTTGCCCGTGCGGACGTCCCAAACATCGATTGCCTTGCCGTCAGCGCTGCTCGCCGCGAGCAGTCGGCTATCGGGCGAAAAGGCCAGAATTCCGCTGAACCCATACCCCTCGCGCCCTTCTGGTGCTGAGCGCAACGATAACCGCAGCCCTCCCGTCGGCATTTCGTAGAGGGAGAGCGATCCGCTCTGATCCCAGGCCCAGGCCGCGAAACTTCGCCCGTCCGGTGCAATGGCAATCTGAGAGCTGAAATCTCCCTTGCAATCGTGCGGCCCGTGGAGCCGCTGACCATTGGACGTGTCCCACAGACGGTAAGCCATCCCGTCGTGAAACGTGGTCATCAAGACCCGCGCATCACGGAAAAAGAAGGGGAGGATGCGGCGGCCTGACTGCGGATCGTTGTCGCTCGGCTGAGCGAGCGGACGCCAGCGCAGTTCCTGGCCATCGGCGACTCGGCAGACGCGGAAACTTGCGTCCTCGTGGGCGGTGAAGAGCCGCTCGCCATCTTCGCTGAACGCAAGGGCGGTCACCCCCTTGTCGTGCCCGGGAAAGCGGCGGATCTCCTTGCCGGAGGACGCCTCACACAAACAAACTCCATCATCGCGATCGGTATAGGCGAGGTGCCTGCTATCCGGCGTGAAGGCGACCACCCCGGACCAGGAAGCTCCCTCGAAGCGACACACCTGTTTGCACGATTTCAGATCCCAAAGGAGGGTTTTATCGGCCGAGGAAGAGGAAACCAGAAACCTGCCGTCCGGACTGGCCAGCAGATGTCGCGGCGGACCTTTCGGCTCGGTCGTGAGTTCCTTGCCGCTGTTTACGTCCCAGAAACGGATCACCGGACCGGAGCCGGCGGTGATGAGGGTCTTCCCATCCGGGGTGAAGAGAAGCCGCGGATGTATGCCCAGGGTATCCGCGGACCAGCACTGCTTTTCCTTGTGCGTCGCCAGATCCCACACGCGCAAATTGTCCGTCGGGTCCATGTGGACGGTCGCCAACAACTTGCCGTCGCTGGAAAACGCATGCCCGGACGCCTCAAGCGGCGCTGGGCCGTAGGTCCGGAGCGTCTCTCCCGTACGCACGTCCCAGACATGCGTGGGGGTGCATCCTGGCCCGGTACAAATGAGAACCTTGCCGTTGGGTGAAAAGCTGATGTCGGACATCGCAGAAGGCTTGAACGTAAACGACCGCTGCTCGTTGCCGCTGGCGACATCCCAGACAACGATCCTGCCGCTCGCACCCGCAGCGAGGGTTTGGCCGTCGCGGGCAATGGCGATCGGACCACCTTCGTATTTGGCCGACTGGAACCGCCTGACCGGGCGGCGTGCGGTCAGATCCCACAAACAGATGACGCCCTGGTCGGTTTCCTTGATCGCCAGGAAGCGGCCGTCGGGAGTCAAGGCCCCTTCGTTGTCAAACTCCTTGTCGTCCTTCACCGCTCGAAACCGATGAACCTCCTGACCGTTGGCGACATTGCGGCAGCGCACCGTGCCGCGCTCGTCCACGGAAATCAGGGTCTTGCCGCCCTCGGCAAACGCCAGCAAGAAGGAATACTGATCCTCCCTGAAAGATGCGACCTTTTTTCCCGTCGCCAACTCCAAGAGAGAGACTTCTCGACCTCCCGCCGCGGCCAGGGTTTTGCCGTCCGGGGAAAGAGCCAGCACCTCCACGGGGGTCCGTGAGCGAAACCGGAGCGTGCCGAGACGGGACGCCGCGCCGGGCGGCAAGGGGTCGCCGAACAGGTCGAACTTCGCGGCAACGATGCTCTCGGCATCGCTGGCCTTGACGGGCGAACGCTTCTCCTGGCCCTGCGACACAGTCGCCGACAAGAGGAACAAGACGATCCATCCACTCGCCACGGCTGTTCGCAAGGTGGTCATCATTTGGCGGAACCCCCCGGCAACTTCACGGATCGCGGCCGACCCGCAGCCCAGAAGATCGACTGCACCGTCAGTTTCTGCCACGCCGGATTCTCCCACGCATCCTTGCCGTGGCCCAGCGCATTGTACACCACCCGGCCCTTGCCTACCTCACGGGTCCACATGATGTCGTTGTTCTTGCCCTTGCTGCCCTCGGGCCGCTCGCGGAAACTGGCCAGGACGTGACGCTCCACCTTGGCGAAGTTGTGGTTGTACTCCTCGTCGGTGATCGTGAACGGCTCGACGCCGGCGGTGATCGGATGTTTGGGATCGGCAATCACCACATTGAGCTTGTGCAGGCTCTTGTAGTGGCCGGCGAAACGTGCCCCCACCAGGCGCAGCCACACTTGCGAGTTGCCGAAACTCGCCGACGCCCCGTGCAGGGCGACGATGCCGCCGCCGTCCTCGACGAACTTCTCCAGCGCCCGCTCCTGCACGTCGTCGAGTTTGTGGCCGACCGTGTAGAAGACGAGCACGTCGTAGTCGGCTCGTTTCAGCTCGGCCAGCTTCTTGAGGTGAGTTGGGTCGGAGGGCGACTTGTCCTTGGGCGGCTCCAGGTGCGTCACGGTCATACCGCCGACGTCTTCGAGCAGCTTGTCCAGGATCGGAGCCAGTTTGCGGATATCGTGCGGCGGTCCGCTGCCCAGCACGAGCAGCACACGCACCGGCGGATCCTTGCCGGCGTCTGAAGTACGCGGCAGCCACAACGCCGCCAAACCGAACAGCAAGGCCAACGTCCAGAATCGCCAACGCATCGCACACCCCCGTTGTTTCACTTCCGCAGCCCACTCTTCAAGCGTTTGCCCAGCGCCTCGATCCGATCGCGGCATTCGTTGCGCGCCGCCGCGTAGCCTTTCGGATCGGTGCGGCCCGCCTTCAGATAGTCCAGCACCACCGCCTCCGCCGCCATGAACTCCGGACACACTGCGGCGACCTCGCCGGCGATCTCGTTGGGAATCGTCGTTACCCCGTTGCGGTCGCCGTGGAGCAGGTCGGCGGGATGGATCGTTACGCCACCGACCTGCACCGGCACGTTGATCTGCACAATGTGGCAATACCCGTGGGCGCAGGTCGTGCCGCTCGTGAAGCACGGAAAGCTGATGGCCTCCACCTGATCGAGATCGCGGCCGGTGCCGCTCGTGATCAGGCCGACGGAGCCGAACGCCTTGTAGGTCGTACACATCACCTCGCCGAACGTCGCGGCGGCTACCGGGTCGTCGAGATCCTGGAAGACCACAACGGCCGGGCCGGGCAGCTCTGCGAACGAGGCGACCTGTTCGGCCAGGCCCGAGTAGACGTTGCCGGCGCGCGGCGGCGAGGCGGAGCGGAACGTCGCCGTCGAGGCGTAGCCGACCATCGGCGGCAGTTTCGGGAAACACGCCTGAATGCGTGAGTCCAGGTAGCCGGTGTGGCGCGGGCGGAGATCGAACAATTCGACGACATTGCAGATCGTCGGAGTGTCGAAAGTGCGTAACTTCTCCAGGATGTCGGCGGGAACGGCACGTTGGCTTGGCATGGTGGGTCTCGAAGGCGGAATCGGTTCTCAGCTACTTACGGCCATCCTACGGCGGCCTTGAGGAAATGCCACCAGAAAACGCTGGCGACCTGCTCTGTCGAGAACCCCTCCCCCAACCCCCTCCCCGAAACGGAGAGGGGGAGAAGAAAGAGAGTGTTGTCTTGCTCCCCCTCTCCTCTCAGGGGAGGGGTTGGGGGGAGGGGTTTGCGACAGCGCGACAGCGCGGCGAGCATTACTTTTTGCTTTACGCTCCGGTCCGCCGCGGCTACCATTCATTATTGTCGGTGGAGCAGTCCATCAACCTCCCCGCCTTGCCAGCCCGCAATCGGTCCCACCCGAGGGCCTCACGCCATGCCCATAACGACCTGCCGCATCGCCCCGCTGCTGTTGTTGCTGTGGCCTTTCACCGCCCACGCCGACCAGCCTCCGGCTACGGCCCCAACGTTCGAGCACCACGTGCGGCCGATCCTCAAGGCCCATTGCTTTGAATGCCACGGCGAAGGCAAGAAGGTCCGCGCCGGCCTCGACCTGCGACTGCGGCGCCTCATGGCCGAGGGCGGCGATTCGGGGCCTGCACTGGTTGCCGGCAAGCCAGACGCCAGTCCCCTCTATCGCCGCATCCGCGATCATGAGATGCCGCCGGGCAAGGTGAAACTCTCTGCGGACGAGGTCGCCCTGATCGGTCGCTGGATCGACGCCGGCGCCCGCACGACCAGCCCCGAACCGAAGCGCCTCGCCCCCGGCCTGCACATCACCGCCGAGGACCGCGCTTTCTGGGCTTTTCAGGCAATCCGCCGGCCCGCTGCCCCCGCCGTCAAGCAGGCCAACCAGGTGCGGAGTCTAATTGACGCTTTTCTGCTGGCCCGCCTGGAGGAGAAGGGCCTGACCTTCGCTCCCGAAGCCGACCGGTATACGCTCATCCGTCGCGCATCCCTCGACCTGCTCGGACTGCCGCCGGCGCCTGAAGAAGTGACTCGGTTCCTCGCCGACCACGCCGACGGCGCGTACGAACGGCTGATTGATCGCTTGCTGGCCTCGCCTCGCTACGGTGAACGCTGGGGCCGTCACTGGCT
>DASPXY010001708.1:0-2491 GCA_035637055.1 Gemmataceae bacterium
CGGAGAGAAAAGCACGCAAAGGCCAGTGCGACCGCCGCAGGGCAAGACCGCCCGTTCCTTCCCGGTGGTGCTATCCCAGAGCCGAATCGTCCCATCCACACCGCACGAGGCCAACGTCTTGCCGTCAGGAGAAAAGGCAACTGAGTTGACAGAGCGGGTATGGCCCTTGAGGGTGGCTCGCTGCTTCCCGGTCGCCATGTCCCAGAGGTAGATGATCTGATCGATCGTGCCGGCGGCGAGGGTGCCACCGTCGGTGGTGAGAGCCAAGCACACGACCCGCGAGGCCGGTTCGCCACGGAGGACAGCACGCTCCTGCCAGGTAGCGGTGTCCCACAGGCGGATGGTCTTGTCCTCGCTGCCGGAGATCAGCGTCTTGCCATCGGGAGTGAACAGCAGAGCGCGGACCCGGTGCTCGTGACCGCGCAAGGTGAAGCGCAGTTTGCCCGCCTCCCGTTCCTTCGGCTTGCCAGCGCCACCTTCCCCACCTGCGGACGGCAGGTTGATGAGCGCCCACCCGAACAAGGTTGCCAGAGAGAGAACGAATGGGATGCGCATGCGCTCGCCTCCTTCGCTGGACTGGATGTGAGACTTCAGCTGAGGATCATCTTACCGGACTCGCTTTGCGCTGCCCCGAGAAACCGCCGCGCTCCACGCGAGAGCGGATTGCGTTTGAGTATAGCGGACACAAGCCCGGAGCGCCAGCGACGGGACGGGAGCGGCTTGGGTGTGCGCGCAGGCCGAACGCAGGAGGAGGCAAGGAGGGGTGTGGAGGTGGAATGGAATGGAACCCATTTTGCCTCGACCGTCATTCTCCCACACCACCCACCACCACGCTACCCCAGCGCCCAAATTATCCCCTCAACGGCCTCTCCCGGCTGCTCTCGTCCCGTCGCTGGCGCTGCGGGCTTGTGTGGGGTGGTGTCCCGTCGCTGGCGCTCCGGGCTTGTGTCCGCTCCACTCGGCTGCAACGCGCTCTCGCGGTTGCTCTGCTTACTTCTCGTCGGCCCATAATTCCCGCGTGGGAGGGTGATTGGCCTTGAGCCAGTCCAGCAGCGGGACGGTCTTCTCGCCTTTGGGCTGAATGTACCAGGAGGCTTTGAACCAGTTCCGTCCCAGTTCGATCGCCAACTGCTTGCGGGTCACACCGAGGACGGCCAGGCCCAACGCTTCCCGACGTCCCTTGACGACCCAGTCCTGCGCGGGGATCGGGGTTGTCGGCCCCTTGCCAGAGATGAGGGGCTTCAAACCGATCATGCCGCCGGACGCCTCGATCTTGTCCAGCACGCTGTTCGCGTACTCCAGCAGGTGTTCGCCGGGCTTGGGCTTGCGGTCGCCCACGAGCAATTTCCGGACCTGGCTGATATCATTTGCGAGGGTCGCGACGGTGTCGGTCGTTGTCTTGACCTTGGCGACAATCTCCGGCAGGTGTTGGTTGACGATCTCGCCGGTTGTGCGGGCCACCTCGCCGGCGCGGCGGACCTCCAGGCGAATGTCGTTGAGCATCCAGCCCGCGATGGCGAGAAAAACGACGGCCACGCCAAAGCAACTCCACTTGAACACTGCTGACTCCTCTCGAAAATCGCTTCTCTGCCACAGGAAACCTCGGTCGGTCTGCGCGGCTTACGGGGCCGAATATGCCCTCGCGAGAAAACCCTCGCCTTTGGCCGGGGCAGGCTTGCGGACATTGGACGCGGCCCCTTTTGTGATCTAGGCTTGCGCTGGTCAAACCAACAGTTTCGTGATGTTGGTAATTGGCGCAATGAAGCGTCGTTTCCCCCCTCCGCGTAGGCTTGCCTTCCATGCCGATCGTGAAACAACCTTTTGCCGAACCCATCCCGGGCTATCGCCTGGTCGAACCGCTGGGCAGCGGCGGTTTCGGCGAGGTGTGGAAGTGTGAGGCCCCCGGCGGACTGTGCAAGGCCATCAAGTTCGTCTACGGCAACCTCGACGGCCTCGAAGCGGACAGCGCCCAGGCCGAGGAAGAACTGCGGGCCATCGAGCGCGTCAAGGCCATCCGCCATCCCTTCCTGCTGTCGATGGACCGCGTCGAGAGCATCGGCGGCGAACTGGTCATCGTCACCGAACTGGCTGACCGCAATTTGTACGAACTCCTGCTCGAACGTCAGAAGGCTGGCCTGACCGGCATCCCGCGCGGCGAACTGCTCGGCTATCTGCGCGAAGCCGCCGAGGTGCTCGACCTGATGAATCAGGAGCACGGTCTGCAGCACCTCGACGTCAAGCCGCGCAACCTCTTCCTCGTATGCAACCACGTCAAGGTCGCGGACTTTGGCCTGGTCAACAGCCTGGGTGGCGGCGTCAAGATCGGGGCCATCACGCCTCTGTACGCCGCCCCGGAAGTCTTCCTGGGCCAGATCAGCCCGCGCAGCGACCAGTACAGCCTCGCCATCGTTTACCAGGAACTGCTCACCGGCACGCCCCCCTTCCAGGGCAAGAGCAGCCGCCAACTGCTACTGCAGCACACCACCACCGA
>DASPXY010001709.1:0-3278 GCA_035637055.1 Gemmataceae bacterium
AAGACGACCCAATAATCACAGTCCGGCTTTTGCCGCCCGGCCTGCTGGAGCTCCATGAAAGCGCCCGCGGGCCGGCACCGGATTTTTCGTTCGCACCCGGAAACGAGAGATCGGCAAAAACTAAATTCAGCCGGGACGGCAACCGGCTCAGGACCTCCTGCAACCGCCGCAGGGAGTAGCCCCGTTTGATAAGGTCCTGACGGCCTTCATAGGGCACCAGAATGATCTCGCCGCTGTCCCCATTCAGAACACTGTTTCCCACCAGATAGATGAAGACGACACCGGAAGCATTCGCTCTCTGAGGAAGCCACTCTTCAAAGATCTCCTGCACATCAACCAACAGAGCGTGCTCGTCCGTCAGCACTCGCACGTTCTCGGATGGGAAGCCCGCAACAGCAGTCAAGTGCTTGGCGACCACTTCCGCGTCACGCTTGGCATGCTTGAGCTTGGGAACGCTTTCCTCCCGATAGCCCCCGATGCCCACCACGATGGCGTACGACGTGCGCCGCTCAAAGCCGGAGACTCGCGGGGGAATGAGATCCACGTCTCCGGAAGACACTTCGACGGCATCGGCCGCCGCTGTGCCCCCCTTGCCTTGCTGGACCGTGGCGACGAACCGTTTCTTGGTTGGCGGTCCGAATCCTCCGGCCTCGGTGACCTGAACCAGCAACTCCGCCTGTTGATCGGGCAACGACGCAGGCAGCGTCGAGGTGATCACCGCCTGCTTCTTCTCACCCGGCTGCAAATCGCCCAACATCGTGGGATTGGTGAATTCCTTCACCAGCGCCGGGGTTCCCGAGAGCACGACTGTCACACCACGAGCCACGCCCGGGCCACTGTTGGCCACATCGACCCGCATGACGAGCCTTTCGCCGACATCCAACACCTGATTGCGGTTCTCGTCTTCGAGCGATGCGCGGAAGCTGAGGGTGGGCGGATCGGTCGTGCCAGTTCCAGCCGGCGGAGCCACTGCGCTCCCGCCTTGTTTGTTCAAGGCCATCATTTCTTGACGGGTCCGGATCCTGATGGCGTAGTCACGAATCTTAATCGCTTGGGTCAGGCCGTCCACCGTCCGATCCGAGAGCTTTTCCATCGCTTCCGTCACCGGCAGCATCAACCCCCGGACGGTGCACTCGGTCCCGTCGGTCGTCACATTCCATTTCCCCTCCCCTTTGATCACCTCGTTGAACAGCGTCTTGCCCTCGGCATCAATCACCGTGACCCGCAAGCGTACCAGGACAGTCGTTTTATATTCGCCGATTTCCCGACGTGGGATGCTCAGGTTGATCTCACTGGTTTCCATCACCGCACTCAGCACGGCATCGGCCGGTTCTTTCGCGCTGCCTTCGAAGGTCTTTTCAAAGACGCCGGCCCCATCGGCCTTGACCTGTTCGACGAGACGCTCCCCCAACGGAATGCCCTGGGGCACACCGCATGAATCCTTGTAAAACAGTTGGGCTTGCTTGAGCGCGTCAGGAATCTCGACCCGGACCGTCAGTGGGATGCTGGGGGTTTTGGACTCCTCGGATTTGAATTCCAACCGGGGAAAGACAAGCTTTTGCCCACAGCCAAGGCTGGCCGTCGCCACCAGCAACAGCAGGGCGTATAGGAGTGGCCTCAGGGCCGGATGGCGTCTAGTCATGAAACGCTGTATACAAGAAATACGGCGCAACCGCAAGAAAAAGGCACATCCTTGACACCCCCTGCCTGATTCGGTACCGTCCGCCCCATGGCCCCTGTGGGAGGTCCGTCCTTCTCCTGGTCCGCTTGGGCCGACCTGATCCGTCTTCGCAACCAAACCGGGACTCTTCTGCTCCTCTTCCCCACCCTGTGGGCGCTGATTCTGGCTGGCGACGGCCGCCCGCCGCTCTCGCTGACCGTCATTTTCATCGTGGGGGTCTTCATCATGCGAAGCGCGGGCGTGATCATCAACGACCTGTGGGACCGCGACTTGGACCGCCGGGTCGAGCGCACCCGAGAGCGCCCGCTCGCCGCCGGCCGCCTGCATCCACAAGCGGCGTTCGGCGTCTTCGCGGTGCTGATCGGCATCGCAGCCGGCCTGGTATCCTTCCTCAACCTGCTCACGCTCGTCCTGGCGTCTGTCGCCTTGCTCCTGGCCGTCCTCTACCCGCTGGCCAAACGGGTCATGCCGCTGCCACAGGCCATCCTCGGCATCGCGTTTGGATGGGGTGCCCTCATGGCCTGGGCGGCGGTCCGGAACGAAATCGGCTGGCCGGCCCTTGGCATCTTCGCGGCGACCGTCTGCTGGGCCATCGGGTACGACACGATCTATGCCCTGCAGGACAGAGACGACGATCTCCGCATCGGCGTGCGGTCCTCCGCCATTTTCTTCGGAGAATGGGCGTGGCTCGCCGTCGGCCTTATTCTTCTCGTCATGACGGTGATCCTCGCACTCGTCGGCGTGGGGACCAGGCTTGCGCCTCCCTTCTACTTCGCGCTCGTTCTGGCCGCTGGACTCTTCACCGCCCAGGCGCAGCACGTCAGGCGCGGGGTCTCTCGCGCTCGGGCATTCCTGCTGTTCAAGCAGCACGTATGGATCGGCGCGTTGATCCTCGCAGGCATCTGGTGGGGAGTTCTGCTGAGATAGCAGCCAATCAGGAGGAAGCCGGCAGCGGCTTGTCGGGCGGCGGGGCGTTCAACGTTTTCAGGTAGAACATGATGGCCTTGGCGTCATCGTCGCTCACGCCGAGATTGGGCATCTTAGTGTACGGCTTCATGATCTGCGGATATTTGATCCACCGATAGACCCACGGGGAGTTCAGACGGAATCCCGCCCGATCCAAGGGAGGACCGACCTCCCCGCCGCTGTCTCCCGCCTTGTGGCAGGCGTTGCAGCCGTACTTATTGAAATAGAGTTGTTTGCCGCGCGCCGCCAGCTTGGTCTCTTCGGCCGGCGGGGCCGTCACCATCGGCTTGGGCACCGAGGCAAATTTGGGCCGCTCCTTCTTCGAGACGGCCCAGTCCTTCTTCTCCAGCTTCGTCCCATGGAGCGTCCGCACGAAGGCCACCAGTGACCAGAGTTCCTCCTCCGACAGCGTGTACTTGAACGTCGGCATGGTCGGAACGGCGAACTCGTCATCGCCGATCTTGTCGCCGACGTCCGGCGTCGTGTCTTTCATGTCGCGGGAGATGGTCGCAAAGATCTCCTCATCCTTCAGGGTGCTCATTTCGTCCTTGTTGGACAGGTCTTTCGGCTTCGGATCTGGCATGAGCTTCCAATTGAAGCCCTGGCCGGGCTTGCCCTTCTCCCCGTGGCA
>DASPXY010001710.1:0-3742 GCA_035637055.1 Gemmataceae bacterium
TCAAGCTCGCCAGCGCGATGGCCCGGGACTACGGCGCCCGCCTCGTCCTGTGCCACGTCCACCAGCTGCCCACGGTGGTCTACGGCGAGTTTGGCGTGGCTCCCCCGGAGCCGCCGGAGACCGTTGATGAGCTGCGCGAACGGTTGTCGCGACTGCGGCCCGCCGATCCGACCATCCCGGTTGAACACCACATGATCGAGGGCGAACCGGCTCAGGAGATCGTCCGCCTGGCCGCCGACAGCCACTGCGATATGATCGTGCTGGGCACGCATGGCCGCACTGGCCTGGCCCGTCTGCTGATGGGCAGTGTGGCGGAGCAGGTGATGCGGCGCGCCCCGTGTCCGGTGCTGACGATCAAGACGCCGATGCCCGCGACGCTGACCGAGGCGGTCGCGGAACCCGAGGTCGCGCTCGTCGAGTAAGCGTTTACCCGCTTGCGGGTTAGCAAACTCGCTTAGTGTTGTCGCTAACCCCAAGCGGGCTCCCGCGAACGATCGAAGATGGCACCGGACGATCGGGCTCTCGTCACTCTCCCGGAGGCCGTCATGCTGCGCTGGTGCGCGACCCTGGCCGTGTTCTTCCTGGGTGGCCCGTTCGCCCTCGCCGGGCCGGCGAAGGCCCCCAACATCGTCATCATCCTCGCCGACGATATGGGGATCGGCGACCTCGGCTGTTACAACAAGGACTCGAAAATTCCGACGCCGCGCATGGACCGCTTTGCCGCGCAGTCGATGCGCTTTCTCGATGCCCACACTCCGTCCGCCGTCTGTTCGCCGACGCGCTATGGGCTGCTGACCGGCCGTTACTGCTGGCGGACCCGCCTCAAGCAAGGCGTCCTGCAGGGTTACGACCGGGTGCTGATCGAGGAAGGCCGAGTGACGCTCGCCTCATTGCTCAGGGCGCGCGGCTACACGACGGCGTGCGTCGGCAAATGGCATCTCGGCCTGGGCAACGCCAAGATGACCGACTACAAGGCGAAACTGACGCCTGGGCCGAACACGGCCGGCTTCGACTACTTTTTCGGCATTCCCGCCTCGCTCGACATGCCGCCGTACCTGTTCGTCGAGAATGAGCGCCCGGTGGAGGAGGCGACGAAGACAATTGCCGCCAGTGAGATGCGTCGCAAAGGCGGGGAGGGCTTCTGGCGCGCCGGGGCGATCGCGCCGAGTTTCCGGCACATCGACGTGCTGCCGCGCCTGACCGAGAAGGCGGTCGGCTTTCTGGAGAAGCAGGCGAAGGAGGCACCGGGCAAGCCATTCTTCCTCTACTTCGCGCTCACCGGCCCGCACACGCCCTGGATGCCGACGGAGAAGTTCGTCGGGAAAAGCAAGGCGGGGTTCTACGGCGATTTCACCGTGCAGGTTGACGCGACCGTCGGCGCCGTCCTCGACGCTCTCGATCGCCTGAAACTGGCCGACGACACGCTGGTCATCGTCACCAGCGACAACGGCGCTCACTGGACGCCGGAGGACATCCGGCGCTACGGTCATCTCGCCAACCTCTTTTATCGAGGGCAAAAGGCGGATATCTGGGAAGGCGGTCACCGCGTGCCGTTCCTGGTGCGCTGGACGGGGCGAATCCGGCCGAACAGTACCAGCGATCAGACCATTTGCCTGACAGACATGCTCGCGACGTGTGCCTCGCTGGTGGGGCAGAAACTGCCGAAGGACGCAGGCGAGGATAGTTACGATCTGCTGCCGGTGTTGCTGGGCAAGCACAAGGGCGGCCAACTCCGCGAGGCGACGGTGCATCACTCATCAAGGGGCCTATTCGCGATCCGTCAAGGGGATTGGGTGTTCATCGACGGCCTTGGGTCGGGCGGCTTCAGCGCTCCGCAGACGGAGAAGCCGCGGCCGGGCGGACCGACGGGGCAGTTGTACAACCTTGCGCGCGATCCGTCGCAGCGCAACAACGTGTTCCTGGAGAACCCCGACGTCGTCGCCCGATTGCGGGCGCTGCTGCAGCGTTACCAGCAGCAAGGCCATAGCCGACCAACGAACCCTTGACCCGACAACGCGGTCTGCCACAATTTACCTTGTTGTGTTACCCACCGTGAGGATCGATCCATGACCGCGCCGTCTCCCTCCCCCACCACCCACCCCGCCGCGCTGCGATGGTCGGGCCGCCTCGGATTTCTCCTGGCGACCCTGATCGCCGCCACCTTCCTCCTCGGCACCACGGAAGCCCCCCACGCCGTCGCTGGCAAGAAGGACGAGAAGGCCAAACAGGACGACAAGACGAAAAAGGACGACAAAATCAAGAAGGACGACAAGACCAAGAAGGATGACAAGACCAAGAAAGACGACAAAACCGATCCGCCGAAGAAGGAAGAGAAAAAGGTCCGCGCCAAACCGATGCTGGAGTTCAAGGGCCACACCGACTGGGTCCGCCACATCGTGTACAGTCCCGACGGCAAGCGTCTCGCCTCGGCGAGCCGCGACAAGACCGTGAAAATCTGGGACGTTGCCACCGGCAAGGATCTCCTCACGCTCAAGGGCAGCCCCACCGACATCCGGGGCGTCTGCTTTAGCCCCGATGGCACGAAGATCGCTTCGAGCACCGGCGCCTTCGTGAAGGACAAAAAAGTCTGGCTCGGCGAGGTGCGTATCTGGGACGCGAGCAGCGGCAAGGAGGTCCGCTCGTTCAAGGCTCATGAAGAACCGATCGAGGCGATCGGGTTCAGTCCCGACGGCACGCGCCTGGCCACGGCCAGCGAGGACAAGACCGTCAAGATCTGGGATGTCGCCACGGGCAAGGAACTGCAGACCCTGAAGGGGCACACGGGCCAGGTGCTGGCGGTGGCCTTCAGCGCCGACGGCAAGCGAATCGCGTCGGCGAGCGAGGACAAGACGGTCAAGGTCTGGGATCCGGACAACGGCAAGGAACTGTTGACGCTCAAGGGACCGGAGCGCACGGTCACCGAGGTGGCCTTCTCACCGGATGGCAACCGCATTGCCGCGGGGAGCCAGGACGGCACGATTCGAGTGTGGGACACTACCGGCAAGGAGCAGTTGAACCTGAAGGCCCCCGAGGGCGTCTTGACTGTGGCGTTCAGCCGTGACGGCAAGTACCTGGCGGCGGGCGGCTGGAACGAAACCATCACGGTATGGGACGCGGCGGCCGGCAAGGAGCTGCGCGCCATTCACGGCCACGACCGCTCGGTGACCAGCGTCGCGTTCAGCCCGGACGGCTCGCGGCTGGCCTCGGGCGGCATCGATCAGGCGGTGCGCATCTGGGACTTGACGGCCCCGCCGCCGAAGCAGTGACGTCGGTTATTGGTTTTGAGAAAGGTGATGCCATCTCTTGAGCCCCCTTGAGGGGGCTCAAAACAGGACAGGAACTTCCGCAGGATCAAGAAACGAACTTTCCCTGACCCCGGCGGAAACTCCCCGTGAGCGCCCGCCGGGGTTCTTTTTTCGCAAATTCTCGGGAGCGAAACGGGCCTCGTCGCGTCTTAGGTGCAATGACGAGGGCCAACGGTGAACCTGACGGACCAGCAAATCGCCGCCCGCGCCCGTGAAGGGGACGCGGCCGCCTATGTGCAACTGGTGGAGCGCTACCGCGCCCCGCTCATTGCCTACGTCTGGGGCCTGACCGGCCTGCGCGACGACGCCGAGGAACTGGCCCAGGAGGCGTTCTGCCGCGTCTGGGAGAAACTGCCTACGCTGCGCCGCCGCGATCTCCTGGTGAGCTGGCTGTACCGCATCGCTCACAATCTGGCTGTGTCCGCCGTGCGCCGCCC
>DASPXY010001711.1:0-2171 GCA_035637055.1 Gemmataceae bacterium
CACGGGAGGTGGAGTAGGCGATCACCAGCGTGGGGCCGCAGTGGGCAGACGCCAGCGCGCTGTTGGGCTGGTGGCGCGGGCACGGGGGGATCGAGAACCGGGTGCCTTGGGTGCGCGACGTGACGCTGGGGAGGATGCCAGTCGGATCCGCACGGAGGCGGCGCCCGCGGTGGGGGCGGGACTTCGCCACGCGGCGATTCGCTTGGTGCGGCGATCCGGGGCCAGCAACAGCGCTGAGGCGCTGCGGGAGAACCTTGACCACGTCCCCACTCTCCTCACCACCCTGGGCAGCTTGCAGCTTTGAGTCGCCCTGACATACCGGGCCACTCCGGTTGACGCTTTCGCGCAACTCGGCTACCCTACAACCTACTCGCGCCACGGAAGCGGCACCCGGTCTTCTCACCCCAGCGCAAAGCCCGAGGCAGTGCATGAATGAATACATCTTCACGATTTACCAACTGAGCAAGGCGTACAACAAGCGCGAGGTGCTCAAGGACATCACCCTGGCGTTCTTCTTCGGAGCCAAGATCGGCGTCATCGGCAGCAACGGCGCCGGCAAGAGCACCCTGCTGCGCGTCATGGCACTGGCCGAGAAAGACTTTATCGGCGCCGCTCGCCCCGCCGACGGCATCCGCATCGGCTTCGTCCCGCAGGAGCCGCGCCTCGACGAGACCAAGGACGTCAAGGGCAACGTCGAGGAAGCGGTCGCGGGGACGCGCGCCCTGCTGCAGCGCTACGAAGACCTCAGCAACAAACTGTCTGGGTCGCTCGAACCCGACGAGATGGAGAAGGTGTTGGAGGATCTCGGTCGCACGCAAGAAGCGATTGACGCCGCCAACGCCTGGGAACTCGACCGGCAGCTGGAAATCGCGATGGACGCCATGCGCCTGCCGCCCGGCGATGCGAAGGTCGAGACGCTTTCCGGCGGCGAGCGTCGGCGCGTGGCGCTGTGCAAGGCCCTGCTGCAAAAACCCGACCTGCTCCTGCTCGATGAGCCGACGAACCATCTCGACGCGGACTCGGTCGCCTGGCTGGAGCGGCATCTGCAGGAGTATCCCGGCACGGTCGTCTCCGTCACGCACGATCGCTATTTCCTCGACAACGTCGCCGGCTGGATCCTCGAACTGGACCGCGGCCGCGGCATTCCGTGGGAGGGCAACTACTCCTCGTGGCTGCAGCAGAAGCAGGATCGCCTCGCGAAAGAGGAGAAACAGGAGTCGGCAAGGCGCAAGTCTTTGCAGCGCGAGTACGAGTGGGCGAAGATGGCGCCGCGTGCTCGTGTGGCCAAGAGCAAGGCTCGCCTCAGCGCGTACGAGAAGCTGGCTGCCCAGGAATACGAGGAGCGTGAGGACGAGCTGGTGTTGCAGATTCCGCCGGGACCGCACCTTGGCGACTTGGTGGTTCGGGCCGAGCACGTGCGCAAGGGCTACGGCGACAATCTGCTGATGGAGGATCTGAACTTCGACCTGCCGCGCGGCGGCATCGTCGGGATCATCGGCGCCAACGGCGCCGGCAAGACCACCCTCTTTCGCATGATCGTCGGCCAGGAGAAGCCGGATGGGGGCGCGCTGCGCGTCGGCGAGACGGTGTTGCCGGCGTATGTCGATCAAAACCGCGACACGCTCGACGGCAGCAAGACGGTGTTCGAGGAGATCACCGGCGGGGCCGAGTACCTGATGCTCGGCAAGCGCAAGGTGGCGTCGCGCGGGTACGTGGCGCGGTTCAACTTCAAAGGCCCCGACCAGCAGCGCAAGGTGAGTGAGTTGTCCGGCGGCGAGCGCAATCGCGTCCACCTGGCGAAACTGCTGCGCCGCGGCGGCAACCTGCTGCTGCTCGACGAGCCGACGAACGACCTGGACGTGGACACGCTGCGAGCGCTGGAGGAGGCACTGTTGAGCTTCGGCGGGTGCGCGGTCGTCATCACCCACGATCGCTGGTTCCTCGACCGCGTGGCGACGCACATCCTGGCGTTCGAGGGCGACAGCAAGACGGTCTGGTGCGAGGGGAATTATCAGAGTTACGAGGCGCAAAGGCGGCAGCGGCTTGGGGCGGACGCCGACCAACCGCACCGCCTGCGCTACAAGAAGCTGACACGGTAGAGTTCGACGAGCGGCGGGGTTTATCCCCGCCGGCCAGACGGCGGGGATAAACCCCGCCGCTCGTAGCGTTCA
>DASPXY010001712.1:0-5336 GCA_035637055.1 Gemmataceae bacterium
TAGTGTGGCGCTGGGAGTGGCGTGAGGACCAGGCCGGTGGGGGCAAGTGGACGAAGGTGCCTTACGTCGCCAGGCAGGCCGCTGCGGGCATCATTCGCCAGGCGAAGACCAACGACTCCCGATCCTGGAGCGACTTCGACAAGGCCGTCAAGGCTTACCGGGCAGGGGGCTGGGAAGGCATCGGCTTCGTCTTTTCCAAGGATGACCCCTACTGCGGCGTGGACCTCGACGACTGCCGCGACCCGCGCACGGGCGACCTGGACCCGTGGGCCGTTGACCTGGTGGCGGCGATGGGCGGCTATGCCGAGATATCCCCTAGCGGCACCGGGGTGAAGGTGATCGTCAAGGCCGTGAAGCCGGCAGGGCGCAGCAAAGGCAAGTACGAGTCGGGTGAGGTGGAGGTGTACGACCGCGGGCGTTACTTCGCCCTGACCGGCCTGGCCTTGCCCGACTCGCTGGCTGAAGTCACCGAGCGGCAGGAGCAACTCGAAACGGTCTACTGCCGCGTCTTCGGCGAGCAAGCGGCAGCTGCTCACAGACAGCCCGGAAGCAATGGCCGGTGTGGATCCCCCTCGTTTCGAGCCAGGGTTCAGGGCGGCGGAAAGCCCTACGACCAGCTCACCGACGACGACCTGCTGCAGCTCGCCGGCGCGGCAAAGAACGCGGCCAAGTTCCGCGCCCTCTGGGATGGCGACACGAGCGGCCACGGTGGGGACGACAGCAAGGCCGATGCAGCACTCTGCGCCATCCTCGCCTACTGGTGCCGGCGCGACGCCAACCGCATGGACCGGCTGTTTCGGCGCTCCGGCCTGATGCGTCCCAAGTGGGACGAACGGCACCGCGGCGACGGGGCGACCTACGGCCAGGTGACCATCGAGTTCGCCCTTTCGGTCTGCGCCGACGTCTACCCCGGCCCACAACCAGGGCGATCGGGGAGAGGTTCGCAAGCCCCACCTCCAACCAACCGCCCCGACGATCCCGAAGCCGAACCCCTCGACAGCGTGCAGACCATCCTGGCCCACTGGCTTGAGCGGTACAAGCCTGTCTTCAAGCGCGGCAAGGAGATGTACTCGAAGCGCCTGGGGCGGTGGGTATCCGCCTCGGAGGCTTGCTACGCCCCCAGTTCCGAACTGGTCACCCAACTCCTGTTCGCCACGGACGCACCGGAGGGCGGCAAGGAGGACATCCCCAAGCACTTCCGGGACTGGGCGAAGACTGCCTGGGTGGACCTGCTCGACAAGCTCTGGGAGGAGGAGATCGCCGACAATCCGGTCGAGAAGGCAAGGGAGGAGTTCCGCAAGTTGGTACGGGAGGCCCTCCTCAAACACGTCGTCGTCGGCTACACGCACCGCGGGGTCCATCCGGAGACGGGCAAGGAAGTGGAGATCACCGACACCCAGCGGCGGCCGCTGATCGTTTGGGCTGAGATGTTCGCTGGGAAGGGAAAAGACGGAGGCGAGAGAGATAGCGACTCGAAGCTGACCTACGGCAGATGGGGCGACATCCGCGGCTACCGGCTGTGGTCGCGGTTGGAGAGGGGAGAGACGGAAGGGGAGTGCGACCGTATCCGCGTTGCGCTGCGCGTCGAACTGTTTGCCCAGATCCCCGTGCGGGAGTTGGCCCGCATGTCCCAGAGCCAGTTCACGTCCCTCGCCCACACCTACGGCGTTGGCAAGCCCGTCCACGTAAGAGGGGGCGACCTGCGCGCTGTCGAGTTGGATCCGGACTTCCTGGCTGACGTCCTCGACAGTCCGGCAAACGAGGAACCTGACGCCCCTGACGGACGGGAGCCCTCGCGCCCGCGTACGTGCGAGGAACAGGCGTCAGAACGTCAGTCGAAGGGTCAAAGCCATGCGTGACAAGCACTTAGCCATGACAGCTGACCCTGACGTTTATGCGAACAGGCATGCAAACGTCAGGGGTAAGTGTCAGGGTTCACCCGGACGTTTACCCCTGACGTTTCTCCCCCTTTCCTCGCGTAGCGTCCGGGTACGCGCGTCCGCGCGGGCGGGCGGTGTGTGTACGCGGGAGTGTCCGCAGGAGTGTTCACAGGAAGAAGATGGTGGGGTGGGGAACGGCCCGGCCCCGGACCTGCAACCCCGAGGGAGCAACCTGGGAAAGAGAAAACCGCGGTGGGACCACCACGTCGGGTCCGGTGCTTGGAGAGCCCAGGCTGGAACCGCAGTCAGCTGACCAGCTTCTTCCGGGGTGGCGTCTGGATGCGCTGGAAAGGCCGCTCAACCCCCATCGTGCTGCCGCAGCCGTGGGTCTGCTGCCCTGTTGGCAGTGGCAGAATTCGTGCCAGAATTCGTGCCATTTCGTGCCACGCTCGCCGCCGAGGGGCGTCCGCATTCGTGTCAGAATCTGTGGCATGTTGTGCCACGCGCGCCGCCGAGGGGAGCCGTTCGCGATGTCCCCGACCTGGTCGCGCTGGTGGATCGACGAGCGGGCGCGCCGCGGCTCCCAGGCGACGTCTCCCCTTCTTGGGAACGGGAGGAGGCGCCGCGGAGGGCAGAGGCAATGGGACAGGCATTCGCACGGGCAGGCAGCCGCGGGGCGGTATGATGGTAGGGGGCAGGCGACCCGCAGGCCCTTCAGAGCTGAAGCTATCGCTGCGGCCAAACCGTGCTTGGCTGCAGCGCCCCCGAGGGATCCCCTATGAAGAACGCGAGAATCCACGAGCGGAACGGTCACGCCGCCGGCAATGACCTGAACGGAGCGAACGGAGCACACGGCGCCAACGGGACCGCCGGCACGCCGGCGGCAAACGGCACCGTACCGTCTGCGACGGCGGATAACGGCGCGCCGCCCGCCGAGGGGCGCGACGCTGGCGGGCGCTTCGCGGCAGGCAACAAGGCGGGGAGGGGCAACCCCTTCTATCGCCGGCTTTGCCAGATGCGCCAGGCCGTGCTTGAAGAGATCGGCGAGGAGGGACTGCGGAGGCTGGCCCGCGCGCTGTACGAGCGTGCCCTGCGGGGAGACGTGGCCGCGGCACGGACGCTGCTGGCCTACCTCGTCGGCAAGCCCCAAGCAGCCGCCGACCCCGACCGGGCGGACCTCGACGAGTTCCAACTGGTCGCCGATCGCCCGTCCCAGGCTGCGGTGCTGCTCGCGTTGATCGACAGCGTGCCCGCTGGGCCGGCGGCCGAGGGGCTCCAACGGCTCCACCCGGCCGAGCAGGATCCGGACGAAGTCCTGAAGCAACTCGCGGGGGTTGGGGGCAGGCGCAAGACGGCGGCACACGAAGTCGCTGAGGAGCAGGCCGCGAAGCGCCGGCGGACGAAGTGACGCGACACAAGCCGGCCCATCAAGCGGCGAATAGGGAGGGAGTTGGGGGCTGGGGGAAGTCACCGATCAGGACGGCGACTCGCCCGAAGTCGGCGGGCTGGAGGAGCCCACCTTCGACGTGCTGTGTTGCCACTGGGATCTGCGAACGCATCGCCGCCATGCTCCTGCATGATCCTGCCCTTGCCAGCCAGCCCGGCAACCGTCGCCCGCGTCCTGCGCGAGGCCGGCTCCGAACTCAAAGAAGTCCCCCCCATGCCGCCAGGCCGCTGTCGGCTTGGCGCGCGATTTCTCCTTGCTTCCTGGTCCGGGAAGTGGCCACAATACAGCCTGCCTCGCAGAAGTTCCTCCACCGCGGACCCACGATTGCGGAATCGTCTGCTGGCCCAGATAACGAAAAACGCAGTGGCCTGCAGGCTGCACGGAGCGCCCCATGCTGTTCGCCGTAACCTGCCCACGCTGTCGCAAGAGCTTTTCGATCACCAAGCAACTGACTGGTCACACTGGGGCATGCCCCGGTTGTGGCCTGGCGATGGTGTTCTCCGGTGTGCAGGCAACGCCCCCGGCAAGCGTCCGACCTCCTCAATCGCCTTCCCCCCCAACACTCCGCAGCGGAAACGTGCAGGTGCCCTCCGCACCGACTCAGCGAATTCCTGGCCCGCCCCGAAGTGGCAGCGGCGCGCGCATCGCGCTGATTCTCGCGGGTGTTCTGCTCATCGTCTGCTGCAGTGTCCTGGCGGTCGTCTTGCTCCTCAACCGGCCGGACAAAGCCGAACCAGATCCTTCAGCAGGGCAAGCGGCCAATCCAGTGTTCGGCGACAACCCACAACCAGGTCTGTTTCCGAACGAGGCTGGAGGCTGGCCAGGAGCAGCGAAGCTCAAACGGCGATCGCAACTCACCGATGAGGCTCTCCAGAAGCAACTTCTGCTCATCCCGGAAGTGTCCCTGGATGGGGACGCCAATACCTCGAAATGGATTCTGCAAGAGGCGAGGGGGCGTGCTGGGGCAGATTTCGATGCCATCCCTCTGCTGGTCGAGCAGCGCACGGATTTAGTTGGCCTGCCGATCCGCAAGGGCCTGGATTGTCGCCTCGGCAAAGAAGCCGCCGAGAACCTCCAGGCGCTTTCGCGGGCGCTGCGATTGCATCTGGAAGCCTCCATTCCGGGGGCTGCCGGCGGGAATCTTCGCGCAGGCGTGAACGACCCCCGGCCCGACCCTGGATTGTTGCGGGATCGATTCGTTGCCGACACGAGCAAAGCGGAATGGTTCCAGCCGGAAGCGATCCCCGCCCTGCAACAGCTTCTGATGGCTGAACACAAGAATGTGCGGCTGATTCTGGTCGAGGTGCTGGCCCAGATCCAAGGGAAGCGGGCGAGTGTGGCTCTGGCACAACGAGCCTTGTTCGACCTGCATCCCGAAGTCCGAGAGGCGGCCTTGACCGCTCTGAAGACGCGCCCACCAGTCGAGTATCAAATGGAGTTGATCGAGGGCTTCCGCTACCCTTGGCCGCCGGTAGCGGATCATGCGGCGGATGCACTGGTCACTTTGCAACTGGGAGACAGTGCCCCGCACCTGATCCAATTCCTCGAAGGCAAGGATCCCGCGATGCCCTTCCGAACGGAAGTGAACAAGAAACCTATCTGGTTTGTCCGCGAACTTGTCCGCATCAACCATCTCGGCAATTGCGTGTTGTGCCATGTGCCTTCCGTAGCCCGTGCCGAACTGGTGCGGGGCTTGGTGCCGACCCCAGGCCAGCCCTTACCGGCTCCCGTCACCACGCCCCAATACTACGAAGGCAACAGCGGTAACTTCGTCCGCGCCGACGTGACCTATCTGCGGCAGGATTTTTCTGTCTACCAGCCCGTGGCGAACCCGGGACCGTGGCCAGCGTACCAGCGTTACGATTATCCTGATCGCCCCGGAGTTTGGGGTTGGCATCTCAGCGGCGGTAGCCTGCCAACGATCCCGACACCAGGAGGTTTTGTAGCCAGTCATCGTGGTAGCGGTGCCGGTTGAGCCGCTCGGCCGGGCTCTGGTGTCCGCTGTTGGC
>DASPXY010001713.1:0-2281 GCA_035637055.1 Gemmataceae bacterium
TCTATGATCTTCGCGCGCAACGAGGAGGGTGGAGTCCGCTGCGCGTACCACGGCTGGAAGTACGACTGCAGCGGCGCGTGCATCGATATGCCGAGCGAGGGCGAGCAGAGCAGCTTCAAGAGCAAGGTCCGCATCAAGGCGTACCGAACGCAAGAGCGGAACGGCATCGTCTGGGTCTACATGGGGGCGCGCCAGCTCGATCCGCCGCCGCTGCCCGACCTCGAGGTGAACATGGAGGCCGACGCCTGGGGCAATGGCGAGCCCTTCAAGTACGTGCGGCAATGCAACTGGGCGCAGGCGCTCGAGGGCGACATCGACACCGTCCACATCAACTTCCTGCACACGCGCCTCGACCGGCAGTTCCGCACGGAGGGCAATCGCCTTCACCAGGCGGACCCGAATCCGCACCTGGAGATCATCAACACCGACTATGGGTACTTCTACGGCGCGCGCCGCGACGTGGGGGACGCCTACTACTGGCGCATCACGCAGTTCGTGATGCCCTTCTACACAATGGTCACTGGGCCGGGCGGCAAGGTCTGGATGCCGATCGATGATTACAACACGTTGATCATGGAGTGGCGCCCGTCGCGGAAAAGCAGCGTGCCCCGCGACTATGACGACACGGCGAACATGCTGACGGGCCGCCAGCCGTGGGGCTATAAGGCTGACGACGAGATGGTGCCCTGGGGCAACTGGCGGCTGAAAGCGGACGTCGACAACGCCTGGCGGCGCGACCACTCGCTCGAGAAGGACAAGCTCTACGTCGGTATCTACTCCAACCCGCTCCAGGACTCGGCCGTCCAGGTGACGATGGGCCAGATGTACGACCGAACGAAGGAGCACCTGGGGACGACGGACAAAGCGATCATCGGGTTCCGCCGCATCATGATCGAGGCGGCGAAGAAGTTCGACCGGCATGGCGAGCTGCCGCCGACGGTGAACGACCCGACGCTCTACCGGGTGCGCGGCACGGCGGCGAAACTGCCCAAAGAGGTGCCCTGGGTCAAGGCGACCGCTCCCTGGCGCGAGGCCTTCTCGGCGGGCCCGCCGCCCGAGCACGCCGTGCTCCTGTACGACCGCGACGTGGCAGACGCTGGCGCAGCCGTCCCGGTGGAGTGATGCAGTACCGCGAGGTCGGGACCACCGGCATCAAGATCTCTGAGGTCGGGTTCGGCACGGGCGGCAACGCTGGCCTGATGGTGAAGGGGGCTTTCGAGGAGCAAGTCAAAGCCTTCGAGCGGGCGCTCGAGCTCGGTATCAACTACGTCGACACGGCGCCCGACTACGGAAGCGGCGTCTCTGAGATGAACCTCGGCAAGCTTCTCAAAGAGCTGCATGTGCGCCCGTTCATCACGACGAAAGTCGAAGTGCGCGAGGCCAACCTCGGCGACATCGCGACACACGTGGAAACGTCAGTCGACGCGAGCCTGGAGCGCATCGGCGTCGATTACGTCGACTTTGTCCAGATCCACAACGGGGCCGTGGCCGAGCGGCCGAACATCCAGGGCCGCGAGTATCGCGTCCTGTGGCTGCAGGACTACCTCGGCCGGAACGGCGCCCTGGAGGGACTCGAGCGCATCCGGCGCGCTGGCAAGACGCGCTTCATCGGCTTCTGCTGCCGCGGCGAGGACGGCGCCGAAGTGCGGCAGTTGATCGACACCGGCCAATTCAGCATCATGAACGTCGTCTACAACCTGCTGAACCCGTCGGCCGCCAAGCCGTTGCCACGCGGCATGCAGGTCGACACCGACTTCGGCCAGGTGATCCCGTATGCGTACGAGCGTGGCGTCGGCGCCGCGCTCTACGCTCCGCTCGCCGGCGGCCTATTGACGGACAACATCGCAGGCGGCGGCGAGCCGCATCCGTTGGCAGCAGCCGAGCGCCGCGAGCAGCGCCTGCGGCGTGTCGACGAGGCCGCCGCCTTCCGCTTTCTGTCGAAGAACGGCCAGTCCCTCGCCCAGGCGGCGCTGCGCTTCGATCTCATGGAGCCCGGCGTGACAACGGTTCTGGGCGGCTTCTCCGATGTGACGCAGGTCGAAGAGAACGCGTCCGCATCGGGCGCGGGTCCGCTGACTGCCGAGGAATTGGCGCGCGTTGAGATGGTATGGCGGGCGAGTGGCGCGTAGCGACGGTTTATCCGCGATTGCCAGCCTAAGAGCTACAGCAAGCCGCCCTCGCGAATGCGGCCAGTCGCGATCTGTGCGATTGACTCGTGGATCCGGCGCGCGTTCTTCGGGCTGCGCAACAGGTATTCCGTTGCATCCATCGCCTCTTCGCG
>DASPXY010001714.1:0-14751 GCA_035637055.1 Gemmataceae bacterium
ATCATCACGCCAGAGAGCAGCACGGCCCCCGGATTGGCCATGTTCTTGCCGGTGTACTTGGGCGCCGTGCCGTGTGTGGCCTCGAACATGGCGGCTTTGTCGCCGATATTGGCGCCCGCAGCCAGGCCGATGCCGCCAGTCATCGCCGCGGCGGCGTCGGAGAGGTAGTCGCCGTTGAGGTTGGGGGTGGCGATGACCGAGTACTCGTCGGGGCGGAGCTGGATCTGCTGGAACATGCTGTCGGCGATGCGATCGTTGATCAGGACTTTACCAGGGGGCTTACGCCCCCCGCTCGCCTGAACTTCGTCCTCGGTGACGATCGCATCGCGGAACTCGGCCTTGGCGACTTCGTAGCCCCAATCCTTGAAGGCGCCCTCGGTGAACTTCATGATGTTGCCCTTGTGCATCAGCGTCACGGTGGGCAACTTCTTGGCGACGGCGAAGCGGACGGCCATGCGCACGAGGCGTTTTGTGCCCTCGGGGCTGATCGGCTTGATGCCGATGCCGGCCGACGGTAGCACGTTGGTGTACCCCATCTCCTTGAGCAGATTGATGATCTTGGCGGCCCGCTCGCTGCCGCTCTTGAACTCGATGCCGCAGTACACGTCCTCGGTGTTTTCGCGGAAGATCACCATGTTGACCTTGTTGGCCCGCTTGTTCGGCGCCTCGACGCCCTTGAAGTAGCGGACGGGGCGGACGCAGGCGTACAGGTCGAAACGCATGCGGAGGTAGACGTTGATGCTCCGGAAGCCGCCGCCGATGGGGGTGGTCAGCGGCCCCTTCAGGCCGAGGCTGTAGTATTCAAACGCCTTGAGGGTATCGTCGGGCAGGTAGACTTTCCGCTGGTCTTCCTCGTTGCTGTTCTTGATCAGTTCGTCGGTGATGCCGGGGTTGTACAGCGCGCGGGCGGCGTCGCCGGCGTGGACGTCGAACCAGGAGATTGTGCGTTTGCCCTTGTAGGCTTTCGCGACGGCGGCATCGAGGACGCGGGCGGCGCAAGTGGTGATGCCGGGCACACCGCCGACGTCGGCGCCGATGCCGTCGCCGCGGAGCAGACAGACGATGGGGTCGTCGGGGATGTGCCAGCGGCCGCCGGCGTCAACGGTGACGCGCGTGCCTTGCTGCGGGGCGGTGAGCTTCTGGTAGGTGGGTGCCGCCATGAGAGTGAGTCCCTGATGAGCGCCGTGATGTTTGGGCAGGTGATGGAGGTGATTGCATCAAACGGAGGCGGCAACGTCAAGGAGGCGGCGGGACAAAAGCGACGGGCGGCGCGTACAATGACCGCAAGCCCACGGGTTGCAACCCGTGGGCTTTCTCAAGCGCAATTGTGGAGGAGCCATCATGCCGAAGGTGAACGTAGTCGATGTGGGCGAGTTCGAGGTGCCGCAGAACAAGCGCCTGGTGCTGGCGCTGGAGGATGAGGCGAAGGTCGATCAGCTGCACGCCTGCGGCGGGAATGCTCGCTGCACGACCTGCCGCGTCGAGTTCGTCGCGGGCGAGCCGGACCGCATGACCGATGCGGAGAAGAAGGTGCTGGCAGCGCGCGGCCTGACGGGCGTGCGGCTGAGTTGTCAGATTCCGTGCGACCACGACATGACCGTGAAGGCGATCAGCCGTCTGGCGGGCAGCGGGCGCAAAGACGTTGGACCGCGGCCGGCCGACGAGATTCAGCCGCAGCCAGTAACGTGGGTGGCAAAGTGACCAGAAGCTCAACGCGAGGAGCCGATGCGCGAAGCTGACATAACGATCCGGCTGACCGACGAGAGATCAATCCGGCTGACCGTCGCCGAAGCTCTCGTTCTTGATGAGTTCCTCGGCCGCTACAGCGACAAAGATCAGTTGAATATCGTGGATCAGGCGGAACAGCAGGCTTTGTGGAACCTGCAATGCCTTCTTGAACGCGTTGTCCTGCACGCGTACCCTTGGCCCACACTGGAGGAGGCGCGGTCCGCACTCCGAGATCCGGTGGAGTAACCGTCACCTCTTCGGAGCGTAACAACTTCGTAACAGGCGCGCGCCCTCTCCCTGCCCGGACCAATCTTTCCGACCCACGGTCACGTCTTGACAGTGGCCCGCTGTGCGACTCCTGACCCGCGGGCCTTCCACTCGGAGGACTTTGCGATGAAACGGCTCATGGTGTTGGTCGCCGCGGTGGCGCTATTCTGCAGCGCGGTGCGGGCGAACGCCCAGGAAGGCAAGGACAAGGGCAAGCCGGAAGACCTGACCAAGGCACTCGCCGCGGCACGCGAGAAGGGACTCGACTGGCTGACAAAGAACCAGGCCAAGGACGGCTCGTGGGGCAAGACCTACACCATCGCCGTCACCAGTTTTGCCTGCCTTTCCTATCTTTCCGTCAGCGACGAACCCTACACCGGCGAACGCGGCAAGGTTCTCATCAAGGGGCTGAACTACCTCCTCAATGCCCAGAAGGACGGTCAATGGACCGCGCAGGGGCATTCGTGGATTCACGGTCAGGGCTTCGCCACGCTGGCGCTTTCGGAAGCCTACGGCCGTTCGCTGTTCTGCAAGGTCAAACCGGATATCGATACGAAGAAACTCCGTGAAGTCGTCGCCGCGGGCATCAAGGTAATTGGCAACAATCAGTCGAACTCCGGCGGCTGGTGGTACACTCCCGGCAACAAGAACGGCCACGAAGGCTCGACCACGGTCTGTGCCGTGCAGGCGATCGTGTCCGCGTCCAACTTTGGCATCCCCATCGACGAGAAGGTGCTGGATAAAGGTTTTGAGTATCTCAAAAAGTGCCAAACGAAGGAGGGTGGTTTCAACTACCAGCTCGGCGACGGCCGCAACATGCACGAAGGCACCGCCGCGGCCGTCTCGACCCTCGGCCTGATGCAAAAGTTCGACTTTCAGGTGATGATCAATGGCTACAAGTACCTCCTGAAAATCACGCCGAAGACGATCAGCAACGAGCGTTTCCCCTATTACGGACATTTCTATGGGATCATGGGGATGCAACTGCTGGGGCAGGAGTACAAGGACGACAAGGCGTTTCGCGAGAACACGGGGAGTTACATCGCGGCCTCGCAGAAGGATCTCCTGTCGTGGCAGGAAAAGGAGGGCACCTGGCCGCTCAAGTCGTGGGTGAGAGACAGCAACGTCGAGGATGCACGCTACGCGACGGCCTACGCCGTGCTGGCGCTGGGAGTGTCGGAAGCGCGACTAAGCATCTACAACCGTACCCCGCCGAAACTGCCGAAGGAAGAGAAGAAGTAAGCGGCGGTTACAAACCTTCGTGGCACAGGCGTCTCGCCTATGCAGGACAGCTAAACAGCAGCAGGGAAAAGGGAAAGCGAACGAGCGGCGGGGTTTATCCCCGCCGTCCCAGCCGCAGACGGCGGGGATAAACCCCGCCGCTCGTTCAACTCACGTCGTCGCAAAGGCAATCTCGCTCAGCGTCTTTTCCATGTCGTGCGCTTCCCGCTCGTCCCAACCCCAGTACAGCGTCCGCTCCGGGAAGCCGTGAGCCTGAGTCAAGGCGACGAAAAACGAATCGCGCCAGATCACGAAATACCACCAGAGGACGCCAAACAGAATGCCCGCGAGGAACAGGGCGATGCAGGCGACCCAGTCCCAAAAGTCGGCGGCGCGGGCCTTGCCGCTGACGACTCCTTCATAGTCTCCCCGCCGGATCGTCTGCGCCGGTCGAGCGATAAAGCAAACCCGCCAAGTCTGTGTCAAGCGCACCTTGCCGCGCTCGGTGCGAGTCAGTTCGGTACAGGCGTAGGTGCCGAGGAGGAACGCTGTCAGGGCGGCGAAGACCAGCCACGGAGCCAGGAAGGCGCTCCACTCGTCCAGGATCCACGCCGCCAGCAGACCCAGCAGCAACGCCACGACCTGGCCGAGGACAAAGAGCCGGACGCGGCGCGACAGCGGCCAGCCCGCCTCCCAGCGGCGAGAGATCGGCTCGTAGGTTCTGCGTTTCCGGCGGCCTGTCTCCAGATCGAAGCCGCACGCGGGGCACAGCGCCGCATCTTCCGGGAGCGTATGAGCGCAGCCCGGACAGGATCGCACCGACGGGGCCTCGCACTGATACGGAGTGCTCTCCTCATGCGTTGACGGCGATGGGTCCGAGCGGCGAGGTTGGGACGGGGGGGATTTGGCGCGCGGCGCCGCGATAGCGTTTTTCGTGCCGCACTGCACGCACTGGACTTCCGCGCGAGGATCGTCGCTGCTGACAGCGAGCGGTTCGCCGCACTCAGAACAGGTGATTGAGATCCTCTTCATAGCGCTGATTCTAGCGGACAGGACTGCCCGCGGCGGCGCTGCCTGCAATTCTCGTCTGGCGGCCTTGCGGCCGCCATTCTACGATGATGCCTCCTGACACGGAGGTCTTCGCGATGAGAGCATGGTTGCGACGTTGGCTGCCTCTGCCGTGGCTGCTGCGAGCACGCCAGTTCTGTTATCTGCCCCTGGAGGTCGGCCGGCGGCTGCTGGGCCGTCACGACCCGTCTTTGCCGCCGCGCTGGCTACAGTTCGTCGGTGGCGGCGATTTCACCACTATTGGAGATCGTTTTCTTGGCCATTGCCGGCAACTGGCCCACTTGCTGCCCGACGAGGACGTGCTCGACGTCGGCTGCGGTGTCGGCCGGATTGCCCGGGCGCTGACCGGCTACCTCGGGCCGTACGGCAGCTATGAGGGCTTCGACATCGTCGCCGACGCGGTGCGCTGGTGTCGCCGGTCGATAACATCGCGGCATCCAAACTTCCGCTTTCGGCACGCCGACGTCCGCAACGGCGGCTACAACCCGCGCGGCCGTCACACTGCCGTCGAGTTCAACTTCCCGTATCCGGATGCCTCGTTCGATTTCGTCGTTGCCGCCTCGCTCTTCACTCACATGCTGCCGGCGGAGGTGGCCCACTATCTCGACGAGATTCGGCGCGTCCTCCGCCCGGGCGGGCGTTGCCTGACGACCTTCTTCGTGCTCAATGCGGAGTCGCTTGCCTCGACGGCCGAGGGGTGGGCCTCACTCCACTTTCCGTATGAAGGCCCCGGCTACCGCAGCAGCCGCGCCGACCATCCGGAAGATGCAATCGCTTATTTCGAGGAAGATGTGCGGCAGATGTTTCGGCAGGCCAGGCTGTGCATCCGCGAGCCGATCTATCCCGGCGGTTGGTGTGGGCGAGAGGGAGCTCTGGAGGGACAGGACATAATCATCGCTTACCGAGAAAGCGGCGAGCCGTGAGCGACCGGAGGACGCCTGGCGTCCTCCGGTCGTTCACGCTCCCGGCTCGCCATTTGGACCGCCTTTGACGGCTGTGCGGCCATCCACCCTTCGCCTGCGCCAACGTGAGCAATTCTTCTGTGCGGCCCCCGCGCAAATTCGTTATCCTGAACAAAGCACCATCCTCAGATAGTCACGAGGAGACGAATTGTGGGGAAGAAGCCCTCGAAAAAAGAGGCGCCTGCCCTGGAACTGGCCGACAAGTTGCTGCGCGTTCTCCAATCGCAGCGCGGCCTCGGTGCCGGCGCCTACCCGCTCGCGGTGCAGCGCCTCGTCGAACTAACCGATCCGGCGGCCCCGGCAGCGCTGGTCAAGAAGGTGCTCGCCAAACGCAACTTTCAGAAAGAAGTCGCGCTCGCCCATGCCAGGTTGCTCGATGCGCCGATCGCCCTCGCTGCCGACCTCGGCGTGCTGGCGGCCAGTCCGCTGACGCTGGAGTTCCTGCTGCGCCAGAACCGCACCCCCGCGACGCAGGCGTTTTCCGTCGCGGCGCTGAAGAAGAAGGCCCCCGGCAAGGTGCAGAAGCCGTTTCAGGATGCGGTCAACCGGCAGATCGCCGACGGCGCGCTGCCGCCGACGGTCGGCTGGATCAGTATCAAGGGCGGGAGGTTGCTGTTCTTGCTCAGCGATCTGCACCGGTCAGAAGCCGCTCGGCCGAAGGAACAACCCACGCCGACCGCGGCGCCCGCGACAGCCGTCGTCCCAACGGCGCTGCCGATCGATTTCGATGCGGCGTTCGACCGGCTCGATCGGCAAGGCGGCGGGCACAACTTCGTCAGCCTGGTCGCGCTGCGTCAGGCCCTGCCGATCGAGCGCGAGCAGTTCGATCAGCAATTGCGGCAACTCCGCCAGGCCGGTCGCTACACGCTGAGCGCCGCCGAGGGCCGCGACGGCATCAGCCCCGAGGAGCGCGCCGCCGGCATCCTTGAGGAAGGCTCCCTGCTGCTCTTCGTTTCCCGGAGCACACCATGACCATGCAGAACGGAACGCCCGGAGCCACGCTCGCCGACTTCTTCGCGGCGGTGCGCGCCGACAATCCCTTCCTTGTCAATCGCGTGGATCGAGCCATCGATCCCCGATGGGTGAATGTCGAGGCCATCCATGAGGCGGCTTTCAAGAAGATCGTGGCGCTCGGCGAGCAGGCGCAGCGCGACAACCGCGGCATCGGCGTGACGGTCTGGGGCGAGGCGGGCGTCGGCAAAAGCCACCTCCTGACACGGCTGGGACGCTGGGCACAGGCCGGGCAGAAGGCGGCGTATGTCTATCTCCATAATCTGCAGGCCAGTCCCGAACGGTTGCCGCGTTATGTTCTGCGGTCCGTACTCAGTGTCCTCACCACCGCCGGGGCCGGGCGGACAGAGCAGATGGCCCTATTTCGCCTCTTGAATATCGCCCTCAAGGCAGCGGTCGTCCGGGAAGGCAAGGCGCGTCCAACCTGGGAACAAGTCACAGCCATCTACCGGGGGTTGGTAAATGACCTCGCCGGTTGCGATCCCTCCGGAGGCGTGCTCTTTGACCGTACCGCTTACGAGGTGCTGTTGCGGTTCTTCTGTGCCAGCCATCCGTCGCGCGAAACCCATGATGACGCCCTTACGGCGCTGGCGATCCGTTGGCTCTCTGGCGATACCCTGGAGGAACCGGAGGCGCAGCAACTTGGGCTGAGTGGGTCGGCCGGCGTCGCCGTAGCCGACAACCAGCACATCAAGCAGGTGTTGGTGGCTCTGACGCAGGTGGCGCGGGCCGCTGGGCAGCTGGTTCTGCTCGGCTTCGACCAGGTCGACAACATAGAGGAAAGCCAGGTGAAGGCGCTCTCGCGCTTCCTGCACGATCTGCTCGACAGTGCCGGCAACCTGCTGATCGTGACGACGGGCGTGCAGAATACGCTCGTGGGATACAAGCAGCGCGGCGTCATCACCGAGACCTCCTGGGATCGCCTCGGACAGTTCGAGATCAGGCTGGGCCGGCTGCGGCGCGAGCAGGGCCAGGCGCTGCTGCGGGCGCGGCTGCAACCATTCCTCGCACCGTTCCGCGGTGTTCCCGAGGTGGAAGAACACCTGCGCGGCGACCCACTCTTTCCACTGAGTAGTTGGTGGTTCGACCAGCGCCTGCGCGACCTGCCCGATTTTCGTCCGCGCGACCTGATCGGCTGGGCCTGCGATCGTTGGCAACAGTTGCAAGAGCAACTGCAGGCCGCGCCCGGCGAGGAACTGCTGCAGCGCTGGGCAGATGCCGGTACTTCGACATTGGCCGACACGGTCACCGAGCCGCCGGTCCTGTCCGCGACGGAGCTGCAAGCGGCCCTCGACCAAGCGGTGACGCAGAAGATGGCCGAGCACAAGACACGCTGTCTGCGCGATCCCTCCCCGCTGACGGTGGACGAGGACCATCTCGTCGGCCTGCTCGATGCCTCGTTGCGGCAGTGTCTGGGACCGGGACGGGCGTACCTGCTTCAGGACTACCACCGCGATCCGAAACCCGCGTCTGGTCCGCAAGGGCCGTACCACCTGACCCTGGAGCAGCGCCTGGCGGCGGACGCACAGCTGTCACGGATCCGGGTATGCGTCCTGATCCGCGAGAACGCCACCAGCGCGACGGCGGTCCTGCGCCACCTGCCGGCGGACCAGGCACCGTCTCAGCGCGTGCTGTTGGTGACTGTGCGCGATCGCTTGCCCCTTGGACAGAAGGGTACTAACCTGCTGGAGCAACTGCGGCAGCGCGGGCCGGAACGTTTCCGGCACCTGGAGATCTCGTTGGCGGAGTACGCGGAACTCGACGCTTTGCAAGCCGTGGTTCTGCAGGCGGGCGCCGGCGACTTCGAGTTCGCGCCGGCACAGGGGCAGCGACGGGCGGCGACTGAGGAGGACGTGGTGGCTTCGCACCACCGCGCCGGGCGCTACCTGGCGCAGCCACTTCTTCGCGAACTGCTCGGCGGTGAAGTGGCGGCGAACCCTGTCGCGGACGGCGTCGTTCGCGGCAAGAGTGGGAGTCCTGCGTGAGCGCCGGTTGAGCAGCCCTTGGTCTTGCGCTAACGGCGCGCAGTCGCCTCAAGTTCCTCGATGCGGCGAAGCAACTCGGGTGGGATGGGCACCTTTTTCCCTCCGCGATAATCGTAGGTGACGACCGTTCCCTGGCCTTCTGTCGTCACCGCCTTCTGGGCGTGGCTGACGACCAGGTGCTCCAGCGTGAAGCGATCCTCGCCCAGCGAGGCGACGCGCGCCACGACCGAGATGTTGTCGGGATAGGTGAGCGGCTTGCGGAAACGCGCCTGCGTCGCCGCCAGGATCGGCCCAATCCCGGTTGCCTCCTCGTACTCGAACCAGCCCAGCCGCCGCACGTATTCCAGGCGCGCCGTCTCGAAGTAGCGGAAGTAGACCACGTTGTTGACGTGGCGATAGGAGTCCATCTCACCCCAGACCACCGGCAAATGGACCACGACCGGGTAGCCGGTGAGGAGAGGATGAATCCCGAGAGCATCAATCACGAAAACCTCCTGGAAGTTATCGTCCTCGTGGCGACAAGCGGCGCGCTTGTCGCCACGACCGAACCTCAACCGTTGCTGCGCTCCAGTTCCTTCAAATAGTCCAGTGCCTCATCGACCGTGCCGACGACGGCACCGGGAACACGGCCGGCGTCGTCGAGGCGGCGCAGCAGCAGCAAGTCCTCGAAATCCGGCGACGCCTCGAGCAGGCGCTTTAGCCGCGCCCCTAACTTGCCTGCGCGATAGTCGTGGGCATCCATGTGATGCTCGATGAAAAAGTGCGCTCGCTCCGTGATCAGACCTTCCAGCGCCGAGAGCCCGGCCCTCACATGATCGTACTTGTCGATGCCCTTGCCGACGTCGTGCAACAGCGCCGCCAGCAGGAACTCCTCATCGTAGGGGCGCTCGTCGCGGGCCAGCTCGAAGACCTGCAGCGAATGGTAGAGCACGTCTCCTTCGGGATGGTAGACCGGCGACTGCCGCACGTTCTCCAGCGGCAGCAGTAACATGCGATAAAGCGGATACGGATCCGGCGCCGCTTCGGCCGCGTCCAGTTCGCCTTCCAGGTCGAGATCGGGATATTCGCGCGCCAGTAACTCCTCCAGTTCGCGGATCGAGGCGCGCTCGATCGCCTTGCCGGTGATCGAACTCTTGAAGACGTAGTGCGCCTTGTCCTCGGCGTAGACGGTCAACTCGAAGTTGAAGCGCGCGGGGACATGGATGTGAGTGAAGACGCGCGCCTCATTGTGCTTGACAATCTGCTTGCGCTCGACGTCGAACTGGTAGCCCTCGCGTTCGAGCAGGTCGGTGACGAGACCAACCGTGTCGGTGAAGATGTGCAGATCGATGTCGCTGCCCTTGCGCACGTGCCCTGTCATCACGCTGCCGATGAGCCGCGGGCGAAAAGGACGCAGCAGACGCATCAGGCGCAGCGCCTCCAGGCGCATCTCGCGCAGATGCTGAGAACGTTTGTCGCCTTCGTGGATGCGGGCGAAGACTTGAATCTGGTCGCGGATTTCCGCGTTGGAAGGGAGGTCTTCCGGTTTGACGCCGCCGCGGCACAGGCGTTTGGCGGCCTTGCGCTTGGCGGTGTAGTATTCGGACTCGATCCGCTCGTACATCAGGCGGGCCGCTTCGAGAGCGATCGCCTGACGGAGTTTGACATCTCCATGTCCATGTTTCATAACTTCTGCAATCACAACGGATTGCGGCAAAAGAAAAACCGGCGTTGCACGCTAGAGAATGGCTTTGGTGTCCCGGCATTCACCAGCAGAGGAGACCACCAGGGCACGCAAACCCCAGGTCCGCTACTTCCCCAGTCGCGGCGGCTACTTCTTCCAGTATAGGGGAAACCAGCATAAGTTGGCCGAAGGACCGGACGATGCCCCCGGCGGACCGACCTTCCTGGCAGCCGTCAAAAAGTACGGGCGACCGCCAGGGACTTCGATGAGGAGAGCGAGGCGATTATTTACTACGCTGACCATCATCGTTAGGAAGGGGAGTTTTCCCACAACACCGGGAGGAAGAACAAGGATCGCTTCATCTTCCTAGACGGCGAAGCCCTGGAAGTGGTTCGGGCGCTGGTGAAGCAACGGTCGACGGGATTCCTGTTCCGCACACAACAGGGTCGGCCCTGGCACAAGAATGAGATCGGCCGGAGATTTGATGCAATCCGCAAACAGTGGATGGTGGATGGTGGATGGTGGATGGTGAAGAAGGACTGTTCCTCTTCACCTTCCACCATCCACTTATTGGACGGAGGTTCTGCAGCCACCTGGGGAATGACGTGGTCGGTTCTCCCTTTCCAGGTTGGTCTGCGAGCTACTGGCCCGGCACCGCCCCGGCGCTCGGTCTGCGCGCCGGGGCGGTGCCGGAGGGCGGCTCGTGCCGCCCGAAACACCCCCAGGGCCGGCGGGGGCTTGCTTGGCGGTAAGGGCCCCGCCGGCCGCTTTTTGCTTTCTCTGTTACTTCTTCCCGGCGCGGCGCACGAGGTCGCGCACCTCGCTCCACAGGTTCAGCCAGCGCTGCCGTTCTTCGTCCGGCAGCGCGGCCAGTTCCTTCGCGTCGCGGACACCGCTCAGGTCAGGAGTGTCCAGCCAGTGCTGCAGAGCTTTCTGAATCTCTCCGGCGGCCGCGGGATCGTCCGACAGGTGCTTTCCCCTGGCGGCGACAACGGCCAGCAACCAGTCCAGCGCCTGACTGCGTAAGCGGGCCTTGGCGGCGGCATCCAGCCTGTCCGCGCCGACTCCCATGCCGCCGGCCGCCAGGACAGCAGCGAGAGCCGCATTGTAGCGGTGATGTTGGTTCAGGCCGTTCGCGAGACTCGGTTCGGCCGCAAATGCCTTGCCATACAGCAGCGCCGCGTCGGCGTAGCGCTTCTTGTAACGCAGGCACAGGTCGGCCAGACTCCGTTGCTCGGCTGGACTGGCGGCCTTTCCCGCCAGGACGTCCGGGAGTTTCTTGTCCAGAGCGAGGAGGCGTTCGCATTCCTTCACCCAGAGGCCGGAGGGGTTACTCCAGCCCGGTTGCTGGCGACCGAGTTCGTGCCCTCTTTGCAGGGCTTCCAGCGCCTGCGCAAACTGACCGAGATCCCGGAGGATAAGACCGAGGTTGCAATGGGCTTCGGGATAACCGGGCCTCACCCCGGTGGCCTGGCGGTAGGCGGCCATGGCCTCGTCCAGCTTCCGCTGCGCAGTAAGGGCGTGGCCGAGGTCGTAGTACGCCTCGGCGTGATCGGGCCGGAGGGCGACAGCCTTGTGGAAGGCGGCGATGGCCTCGTCCACCGTCCCCTGCTGACGAAGGGCGACGCCGAGTCGGTAGTACGCCTCGGCGTAATCGGGCCGGAGGGCGATAGCCTTGCGGTAGGCGGCGATGGCCTCCGGCCACTGCTTCAGGTCACTCAGGGCGAGGCCGAGGTTGCGGTAGATTTCGGCGTTTTTCGGCTCGAATGCGACGACCTTCTTGAACTCGGCGACCGCCTCGTCCGGCTTCCCCTGCTGGGCAAGGGCGAGGCCGAGGTTGTGGTAGGCCGCGACGTATTTCGGGGCGAGTTCGATGGCCTTGCGGTAGGCGGCGATGGCCTCCGGCAACTTCTTCTGGGCACAAAGGGCGTTGCCGAGGTTGTTGTAGGCCGGGGCGGAGTTCGGGTCGAGTTTGATGGCCTTTTGGTAGGCGGCGACGGCATCGTCCAGCTTTACCTGCTGATGAAGGATGAGGCCGAGGACGCTGTAGGCCGGGGCGTGTTTCGGGGCGAGCTTGATGGCACTTTGGATGACTTTGAGGGCCTCGTCCAACTTCCGCTGGGAAAGAAGGACGAAGGCGAGTTCGCTGTGGGCCTTGGCGCATTTCGGGTCGAGGTCGATGGCCTTCTTGCAGGCGACGATGGCCTCATCAAACTTCCGATGCCTACTAAGGGCGAGAGCGAGGTTGTAGTGGTACGCGGCGACTTTCGGGTCGAGATCGATGGCCTTGCGGTAGGCGGCGACTGCCTCGTTCAGCTTCTGCAGTTCAACCAGGGAGCAGCCGAGGTTGTAATGGAGCGTTGCGTTGTTCGGGTCGAGCTTGATGCCCTCCTGGGAGGCGGCCGCGGCCGCTTCATGGTTCCCCTGCTCCAGAAGGACGGCGCCGAGGCTACAGTAGGCATTGACGAATTTCGGGTTGAGTTTGAGGGCCTTCTGGTAGGCGGCGATGGCGTCGTTCGGTTTCTGCTGCTTGGCGAAGACGTTGCCGAGGCAGCAGTAGGTAGAGGCTTTTTCCGGGCCGAGTTCGAGGGCCTTGTGGTAGGCGGCGGCCGACGCTTCGAGCTGCCCCTGCTCAAAAAGGACGTTGCCGAGGTTGTGGTAGGACTCGGCCTCTTTCGGGTAGAATTTGATGGCCTCCTGGAAGGCGGCGGCGTCATCGAACTTCCGCTGCTCTTGAAGGGCCTCGCCGAGTTCGAGGTAGCCCTGGGCGCATTTCGGGTCGATTTCGATGGCCTTGTGGCAGGCGGCGACGGCGTCCTCCAACTTCTTCTGGAGACGGAGGACTTGGCCCAGGGTGGCGTAGGCCGGCGCATCTCGCCCGTCGAGCTTGATCGCCTTGCGGCAGGCGGTGACAGCTTCATCGAGCTTCCGCTGCCCGACAAGGGCGAAGGCGAGGTTCACGTAGATCAGGGCGCGTTTCGCGTCGAGTTCGATGGCCTTGTGGTATGCGGCGCTGGCCTCCGGAAACTTTTTCTGGCGAAGAAGCGTGTTGCCGAGGCCGTTGTGGGCGAGGGCGTGTTTCGGGTCGAGTTCGATGGCCTTTTGGAAGGCGGCGAGGGCCTCCGAATATTTCTTCTGGGACTTAAGGGCGTTGCCGAGGTTGGAATAGGCCGTGGCGTTTGTTGGCCGGATCGCCAGGGCTACCCGATACCAGACCGTGGCTTCTGCCGGCTCGGTGGGTGCAAGCGCGTGGCCCAGGCCGAACGCCAGCCAGAAGTCGGTAGGGTACTGGGCCTGGGCCCGGCGCAGCCACGCGACGGCGCGTGGGGTATCAAACTTGTGCAAGCTCCCGATCAGGTCAGCGAACCGTGGCGACAATCCGGCGGGCGCTTCGGCCACGAGCCGGAACAGCGCCTCCCGATTGGTCCAGACTTCGACCTGCCGCAGCCGATCTCCCCAGTCGGGATCCGGCGCCGCTCGCCGCGCCACCGCGAGCAACTGCTCGAGCAGGTCGTTCCGCTTGGTCACCTCAGCCACCCAGGCCCAGTCGTCCAGGGCGGCCACGAGCTGTTCCTTGATCGGCGAGGCGGCCACACGGGCTGCCGCGGTTTCCGGATTCTGCGTCAGGATCCCGAAACCGACAAAAGCCCTGGAATACTCCGTGGCGGCGGTGCTGTAGTCGAACCCGCCCCTCACCCAGGTCGCCCTGTCCAGGCGGATCTTCTCCAGGCGCACGGCCAGGCGGTAATCCGCCTCATCACCGGCGAGCCGCTGCTCCAGCCGGGCCAGGGCCTGAGTTCCTTTCGCATCGAGCTTGCCCTCGGCACCAGCCAGCAACCGCCGAGCCTGCGTCAGCTCCGCCTGCGCTGTCCTGAGGAAAAGCTCCCAGCGGGCCGGCTGGTTGAGCAACTCTTGCACACCGCCTTTTTTCTTCAGCACGGTGCGCAGCTCGCCGAGGCTGTTGCCGGCCCGGTCCAGCGCCTGACGGATCCCTTCCTCGGTCAGACCCAGCTTGCGGGCGGATTCCAGTGCGGCCTTCTGTTCGCGCGCTGCTCGGTCGCGCAGGGCCCAACCGGCGACGGTGCCCAGGAGCACCAGGAAAGCCAGGACCAGACCGGCCACCGCCAGGCCCGTCTTGTTCCGCCGGGCGAACTTGCGCAGCCGATAGCCCACCGACGGCGGACAGGCCAGCACGGGCTCGTCGGCCAGGTAGCGTTGCACATCCATCGCGAAGCCATTGGCCGTCTCGTAGCGGCGGCTGCGGTCCTTCTCGAGCGCCTTCAGCACGATCCAGTCGAGCTCCCCGCGCACCAACTTGGTCAGCTTCGCCGGCTCCGTGCCGCGGTTCGCGGCCAGGGTCGGCAAGCCATCCGCGGTGCTCAGCTTCGTGCTCGGCTTCGTCGGCTCCTGCTCGCGGATCACGCGCAGCATCTCCAGCATGCCGCCCTGTTCCAGTTCCTTGCGGCTGAACGGCGGGCTGCCGGCCAGCAGTTCGTACAGGAGGACGCCCAGCGAGTAGATGTCGCTGCGCGTGTCGATGTCCTGGTTGTCCAGCTCCGCCTGCTCCGGGGACATGTATTCCAGCGTGCCGACGATGTTGCCGAAGCCGGTGACCAGGGTCTTCTCGGTCAACGTCGGCCCGGCCGCCTTGGCCACGCCGAAGTCGATGACTTTCGGCACCGGCTGGCCGTCGTAGAGGGCGACGAGCACGTTGGACGGCTTCAGATCGCGGTGGATGACGCCCTTCTGATGCGCGTGCTGCACCGCCTGGCACACCGGGATAAAGAGTTCCAGCCGCTGCCGGGGCGTGAGGTGGTGCTCGTCGCAGTAGCGGGTGATCGGCACC
>DASPXY010001715.1:0-4654 GCA_035637055.1 Gemmataceae bacterium
TGTTCATCCGTGGATCGCCGAGTTCAACAAGGACCGCATGGCGGATCAGTGGTTCGGCAAGGAGTGGACGCGGCTGCGCGGTGATCTGAACTACGCTGCGCACAGCGGTCCGGATGACGTTGAGGCCGAGGGCGTCGGCTACGAGCAGGGCCGCACGTTCCCGCACCCGCTCACCGGCGGCAAGGATAAAATCGGCCGCCACTACTACGAGGCGATGACCTTCTCCCCCTATGCCAACGAGCTGCTGTTGGCCCTGGCGAAGCGGGCGATCGTCGCCGAAAAACTCGGCCAGAACGAAGGCCCCGACCTCCTCACCCTCAGCTTCGCCAGCAACGACCTGGTCGGCCATTGCTGGGGCCCCGACTCGCAGGAAGTGCTCGACATCACCCTGCGCACCGACCGGATCGTCAAGGATTTACTCGATTTCCTCGATGTCCGGGTGGGCAAGAACCGTTACATGCTCGTGCTCTGCGCGGATCATGGCATCTGTCCGATCCCGGAGGTCGCGAAGGCAAAAGGCAAGGATGCGGGGCGTATCGCGAAGGATCTGGTGACCGCCCAGGCGAACGCCTTCCTGAATGCGACCTTCGGCAAGGCCGGCGACAAGGAGCCGTACATCGAGGCGTTTGCCGGGCACTGGATCTACCTCAACCGCGGCACCCTCAAGGAACTGGGACTGCGGCAGGGGCGCGTCGAGGACGCGCTGGCACGCTGGCTGGTGAAACAGGATGGGATTCAGGCGGCGTACACGCGAACGCACCTCATGAAGGGGCCGCTCAAGGACGATCCGCTCGGCGAAGGGGTGCGGCTGTCGTTCTATCCGGAGCGTTCCGGCGACGTGGCGGTGATCCAGAAACCGTATTACCTCATCGGCCCGGCGGTGAATCCGAAGTACGCCGACACCTATCGCACGACGCACGGGACGCCGCATCCCTACGACACCCACGTGCCGCTGCTGGTCTACGGTCCTGGGGTGCGGGCCGGCGCCCGCGACGAGCGCGTCAGTCCGCTGGCGGTGGCGGCGATCCTCGCGCGCGGCCTGGGGATTACCCCACCGAAGGAGGCACAGCCGGTGCCGACAGGGCTGTTCAAGTGAGGGGCGGCGCGTATCCTCAATAGCAGCACGGAAAAGGGCAAACGAGCGGCGGGGTTTATCCCCACCGGCCCCACGGCGGGGATAAACCCCGCCGCTCGTTCAGCTGTCCGCGCTTCGGACAACAGGCGTCGCATCAAGGAGAAAGGAGACGGTATGAGGTGTCGTAACAAGGTTGCACGGTGGTTGCTGGCACTCGGCGTCGTCGGGACGGTGCTGTGGGCGTCCGGCGGCAGCATGGCGGGGGAGAAGAAGAACCCGGCGGCGACCCCGTCGCCGCGCATCGGCTAAAGGTGGCCAGCCAGATGCCGGTTGGATGAAACGGCACGAAGGTTTCGTGGCCATCGCCAAGAAGGGCGATGTGGACCTGCTTTTCCTGGGCGACTCGATCACGGACGCCTGGCGCGGCGGCGCCGCCAAGCCGACCTGGGAGAAGCACTTCGCCCCGCTCAAGGCCGCCAACTTCGGCATCGGTGGCGACCGCACCGAGCACGTCCTGTGGCGCATCAGCAATGGCGAACTCGAAGGCATCAAGCCGAAGCTCGCCGTACTGATGATCGGCACGAACAACACCGGCAGCAACAGCGCCGAGCAGATTGCCGAGGGCATCAAGGCCATCGTCGCCAAACTCGGCGACAGTTCGCCGCAGACCAAGGTGCTGCTGCTGGGCGTCTTCCCGCGCGGCCCCAAGGCCGGCACGCCGGTCCGCGAGAAGATCGCGACGATCAATAAGGAGATCGCCAAACTCGACGACGGCAAGCGCGTCAAATACCTCGATATCGGCTCGAAGTTTACCAAGGAGGAGGGCGCGCTGACCAAGGACATCATGCCCGACTTCCTGCATCTCAGCGCCCGCGGCTATGAGATCTGGGGCGAGGCCATCGCGCCGACAGTGCGCGAGATGATGGGCAAAAAGGACTAGCACGATCCGCATTGTTGCCGCTTGCGGCTTCGCGAGGGCCGGCTCCTCGCTAAGCCGCAAGCGGCAGTCCAGGGCGCTCACTCCACCCGATACTTCGCCAACTTCTTCTCATCCACCTTCACGCCCAACCCCGGACCCTCGGGCACCGTCATGGAGCCGCCCTCAATGCGGTGCGGTGTCTCGATAATATCATCCACCAGACCGTAATAGGTGCAATCGTTCGCCAGCGTGAAGCCCGGCGAACTGGCGACGACGTGCAGCATCGCCGCCGTCTTCAAGCCTAGATCGTGAGCGCAGTGGAAGACGCACGGCACGCCGGCGGCCTCCGCCAGCGCCGCCACCTTTTTCACTCCCAGAATGCCGGCACACTGATAAGTATCCGGCAGCAGCACATCCGCCGCGCGCAACTGCAAGATCTGCAGCACCACCTCGGGAGTCGTCACCGACTCGTTGAGCGCGATCGGTGTCGTCGTCACCCGCCGCAGCCGCGCCGCCTCGCCGATCAGGCTCTGCGGCATCGGCTGCTCGAAGTATTCGAGATTATAGCGCTCCAGGTCGCGCGCCAGGGGAAACGCCACCTCGGGCGAATAGCCCTGGTTCGGGTCGATGCGCAGCTTGAGCCGATCGCCGACGCCGTCGCGGATGCCGCGGACCATGTCGAGATCTTCGTTGGCGTCGCGGCCCGCCTTGGTCTTGAGCGTCCCGAAACCCATCTCAAGATACTGCCGCGCGATGGCCTTGGCTTCGTCGTAAGGTCGAATGCCCATGCACGCCGCGAGCGCGATCTGCTTGCGCACGGCCCCGCCGAGGAGCTTGTAAAGGGGCTGGCGTGTGGCGTGGCCGATCAGATCCCACAGGGCCATTTCGACGCCGCTGGCGAGGTAACTGCTGCCGAGCGTGTTCTCGGCGTACCACGCCTCCAGGTCGAACGGGTCGCGGCCCACGGCCTGACGGCGCAGCAAATCCTGTGGCGTGCCCTGGAACGAGTTGCTGAGCCAATCGACCGGCGTTTCGCCCCAGCCGACCAGGCCGTTGTCGGTTTCCAGGCGAATGAGCAGGGCGTCCTTGGCGGAGGTCGCGCGATAGCGCGACTGGTACGGAGCGATGGGAGGCTTCTGCGGAATGCGCACGCTGAGTGCGTCGAGTCGGATGATTTTCATACCCAGGAGCGTAGCCCGGCGCGCGGCGGCAATCAACGAGAAACCGCACCAGCTGCATCGGGGCCTTTGCGATAAATGGCCGGGTCAGGCACGCCGTTCGCCGCGAAGCCCTTCAAGCGCAGCAGACAGGCATCGCACGAGCCGCAGGCTTCGCCCTGCGGCGACGGGTCGTAGCAGGTACTCGTCATCGCGTAATCGACGCCCAGGTCCAGCCCCTTCCGGATGATCTCGGCCTTGGTGAGACGGATCAACGGCGTGTGGATGGTCAGGCGCTGCCGTCCCTCGACGCCGGCCTTCGTCGCCAGGTCGGCCATGCGCTGATACGCCTCGATGTATTCCGGGCGACAATCCGGATAGCCGCTGGAGTCGAGCACGTTGACGCCGATGAAAATGTCGCTTGAGCCCAGCACCTCGGCCCAGGCGAGCGCAAAGGAAAGGAAGATCGTGTTGCGCGCCGGCACGTAGGTGATCGGAATGCCGCAGCTCATCTCGTCGGCGCTTCGTCCCTTGGGCACCTCCAGATTGGCGGTCAGCGCCGAGCCGCCGAAGACGCGCAGGTCGATCTCGGCAATAACATGCTGGCTGACGCCAAAGTGAGCGGCAATACGGCGGGCGCACTCGATCTCGACCGCGTGCCGCTGACCGTAACGGAACGTCAGGGCGTGGACGTCGTAGCCCTGCGCCTTGGCCATGGCCAGGGTGGTCGTCGAATCCAGGCCGCCGCTCAGCAGGACGACGGCTTTGCGCTTCGTCTCCATGTGATCCCTCCCGCCACTCGCTTGAAAACGCCCTCTCCGGGGATAGTCTAGCGAGCGCTAACCTACGAGGTCCACTTATCAAGAAAGGCGCAACCGTGAGACGAACCCAATTCCTCCTGACCGCATTCGCCCTGCTGGCCCTGGTGGGCGTACTCGGTGCCCAGGATCCGAGTCGGCCCTGGGTCGTCTACGAGGGCGGCGACGGTCCCGGCAAGGGCAAGCACATCGTGCTGATCAGCGGCGACGAGGAATACCGTTCCGAGGAGGCCCTGCCCCAGCTGGCGAAGATTCTCGCCAAGCGTCATGGTTTCAAATGCACCGTTCTCTTCGCCATCGACCCCAAGGACGGCACGATCAACCCGAACGTCAACAACAATATCCCTGGTCTGGAGAACCTCGCGAAGGCCGACCTGATGATTATCGCCACGCGCTGGCGCAACCTGCCCGACGAGCAAATGAAGCACATCGTCGACTATGTGGAGTCCGGCCGGCCGATCGTCGGCATGCGGACGGCGACGCACGCGTTCGACCTGAAGAGCAGCAAGACCTATGCGAAGTACAGTTACAACGGCAAGGCGTGGCCCGGCGGCTTCGGCAAGCAAGTGCTCGGCGAGACGTGGGTCAACCATCACGGCGATCATGGCAAGCAGAGCACGCGCGGCATCGTCGCCAAGGACGCGGCGGACCATCCCATCCTGCGCGGCATCAAGGACGGCGACAT
>DASPXY010001716.1:0-2738 GCA_035637055.1 Gemmataceae bacterium
TCAGGCCCTTGCTGCAAGGGAATGACCGTCTCAAGAAGTGCCTTGAAAAAGCGATCCCGCAGGGGCTCCACGGTCGTCGAAAGGGACATGGGAAACCTCCGTCGCCGGACTCGACCCGCGCTCCCGAAGAAGTGCGAGAGCGCCGCCGGAGTCTGACTCCCATTGTTATACCCGGCAGCGACGCGAGAGGAAGGCACCTTCTGCGGCGCAGACCCCTTGCCGCTCTAGCCCATCTCGGCGTATCATCGCACCATCGCGACCCATATCTGGAGGCTTCCCGATGCGTTCGATTCACTTGCGAAACGCCCTGGTTGTGTTGCTCCTCGCGGTCGCCCCTGTCCTGGCCGACGGTCCCGACTGGTTCCCCTTCGTCATCCCTTGGGACGACGCCAGCCCGACGGTCACCAACGTCAGCGCCCTCAACCCGACCCCGGCGGGCAATAACGGAGTTGTCGCCTCCCGCGACGGCCATTTCTACGACGAGAAGGGCCGGCGCGTCCGCTTCCTCGGCGTCAACTTCTGTTACCGCGCCAACTTCCCCGACAAGGCCGACGCCGAGAAAGTCGCCGCCCGTTTGCGCAAATACGGGATCAACATTGTCCGCCTGCACGCCCTCGATGGCGACCAGCATCTCGGCAGCATTTTCGATCCGGCCTTCAAAGACACGCAGCACTTCGACAAGGACAAACTCGATCGCCTCGATTACCTCGTCGCTCAGTTGAAGCGCAACGGCATCTACGTCAACGTGAACCTGCACGTCACCCGGAACTTCACCGCTGCCGACGGCCTGCCGGAGCCGGAGAAGCTCCGTCACGGAGGTGGCGTTCACTACTTCGACCCGCGCGTCATCGAACTGCAGAAGAAGTACGCCCGCGATCTGCTCACTCATACCAACCCCTACACGAAGACCCGCTACGCCGAGGAGCCGGCCGTCGCTGTCGTCGAGTTGACGAACGAGAGCACGCTGGTCGGCGCTGCCTGGGGCGATAAGCTCAGGCAGTTGCCGCCGTCGTACCGCGACGAACTAACGCGCCAGTGGAATGCCTGGCTCAAGGCGCGCTATACCGATACAGACGGTCTCAAAAAGGCCTGGAAAAGCGGCCCGGAACTGCTGCGCGCCGGCGTGGATAGCTGGCGCCTGGAGCAACATCAGGGCGCCAGCGCTTCGCTGAAAGCACTCACGGCAGACCGTCTGCCGGCGGGCGCGGTCGGCCCCGTGTTGCGTATCGGCGTGGCGAAGGCAGGAAAAGAGGCGTGGCATCTCCAGGTGCAGCAGCCGGGACTCGATCTGCAGGATGGCACTGGCTATACACTCATCTTTTGGGCCAGAGCGGATCGCAAACGTCCCCTGAACATCGGAGCCAGCCTGGATCAGAGCGACTATCGTAACGTCGGGCTGAACCAGCGGCTGTTGCTCGAAACAGAATGGAAGCAGTTCCGCTTGCCCTTCGTCGCGTCGCGGACCCTGAAGGGCCACACGCGACTGTCGTTCGCGCTCGGCACCGACGGCGGCACGATCGATATCGTGGGTGTGTCGCTGCGGACCGGGTCGGGCGATAGTCTGCCGGCAGACGCGACGCTTGAGAAGGGGACGGTTCCACTCGGTGCGGTGACTGGTGGCCCCGCCGGCGAGGACTGGATGGCCTTCCTCATCGACACGGAACGTCGCTATCTCACGACGATGCGCGACTACCTCAAAAAAGATCTCGGCGTTCGCGCCAACGTCGTCTGCTCGCAAACCGGCTGGGGCGGTCTGGGCGGGCTGATGCGGGAACGACACGCGGACCTTGCGGACATGCATGCTTACTGGCAGCACCCGCGCTTCCCGCGGCGAGCCTGGGATCCGGCCGATTGGGTCATCGGCAACACGTCCATGACGCGCGACAAATTCGGTGGGACGTTCCCTAGTCTGGCCCGCTTCCGGCTGGCGCGGCAGCCTTACACGATCAGCGAATATAGCCACCCGGCCCCCAACGACTTCCAGGCCGAGTGTCTGCCGATGCTCGCCGCCTTCGCCGCCGCCCAGGACTGGGACGGCATCTACCTGTTCGACTACAACAGCGACGGCAACTGGAACAGCGATCGCATCCGCGGCTTTTTCTCGATAGACAGTAACCCGGCGCAGCTGGCCTTTCTGCCGGCCGCGGCGATGCTGTTTCTCCGCGGCGACATCGCACCCAATGCAGACTATTGCGACCTTCTTATACCAGAAGGCGGTGCCGCCCTGGCGATGCTGAGCACGAAGAACAACATGGGCGAACTCTGGGACGTGGCGGGCGCCCGGCCGCTCGACTTCCTTGACAAACGGCTGTCGGTCGAGGTGCTGCCTGGAGAGAAGGGACCGCCCAAACTGCGTCGTGGCGGCTCGTCAGCGACGAAAGGCGCGCTCTCCTGGCAGGGGATGGGCACCGAGCAAGCGCTGTTCACAGCCGACGCGCGCCAGTCCAAGGTGATCGTCGGCTTCGTCGGCGGGCGCACCGTGGACTTGCCCGGCTGGCAACTCCAGGCGCCGAAGAAAGGCGATGGCTTCGCCGCGCTGACGCTGACGGCGATGGACGCCAAGCCCATCGCGGAGGCGCGCTCGCTTCTGTTGACAGCAGTCGGGCGCGTCGCGAACAAGGACATGGGCTGGAACGCCGAACGCACCTCGGTCGGCAAAAACTGGGGGACCGGGCCGACGCGCGCTCAGGGGATTGCCGCCACCGTGCGCATCGACACGCAAGCGCGGACGGCGACAG
>DASPXY010001717.1:0-7808 GCA_035637055.1 Gemmataceae bacterium
CCCGGGGCCGGCTGCACCGGCAGCCCGCCACTGAACGAACTGGAGCCGCGCCGCTCCGGGGTCAGCAGTGTGCCGACGATGTGCTGGCCATCGACCTCGATGTCGAGGCTCTCATCGCGTGCGGTCATACGCCTCCACGAGGGTGTACTTGGTGAGGGGTCCCACGCGGTCATCGACACCGCGGAAATGGACAATCGCCTGCGGCGGTGGCTCTGCGCCGTCACCGAAGACCTCGACGCACCACGCATGCACGGCAAGCAGCGTGGGGTCGGCGCGGAAGGCCGCAAGTGCGGCAACCTCGGGGCCGCTCGCGCCTCCGAGTCGCCATGACTGCTCCAGCACGCCGGAGCGCCAGCCTCCTTCGGCATCGAGGCCCCGTAGCACGTCGTAGTTCCGCCGCGACGCGAACAACCCCGAAAACTCCTGCGTTGCCATGTCATAGACACGCGCCTGCGCGACGGCCAGTCGAACCTCCGGCGCGAGGTCGAACCGGAGCAGGGCGTCGTAGTCACCCCGCACGACGAGCAGGTCCGAACCGCCGTACACAGTCGCGCCGCTGTTGTCGGTCGTGGCGCGCTCCGTGCCGCAGTAGGTGGCCAACAAGCCGGCCACGCGCACCTGGCCCACGCTGTAGGTCGTGACGTCCCGGAGGTTCTGTTCGAGCACGAGCCCGTCGCATGGCAACTCCGCGGCCTCGACCGCGCTCAGCGCGGCCTCGAGTTCGGCGGGCCCGGTGACTACGATCTGGCCGCGCCAGCCGGTGCCCCGCGCGGGCTTGAGGCGCACCGGTCCGTGCGCCAGCAGATCCACGGCCGCGCGGCGGGCGTCGCGCGGCGTGAACACCGTGAACCCGGGGAGGACCGCGTCGCGCACGCGCTCCGCAAAGCCGTGCGACCAGCCGGCAGGCGCCTCGGCGCCCGACTCGACGAGCGGGTGGGTGATCGCCTTGGTGGCGACGAAGGAGTGGGGCACGACGCCACCGAACAGGTCGTCCTCCGTGTACACGCCGAGCGCGCGCGCCGCCTCGATGCCTACCAGCGTGTCGCTCGGCACAAAGTACACCCGGCCGGGGTAGCGAGCCGACGGGTCATACTCCCCCGCGAAAGGGCAGCCCTTGATCGCCGCCAGCGTCCTGGCAATCGTGGTTCGCGTGACGCCCTCGTGGCTATGGGCGTGGTCAGGGTCCGTGAAAGAGTACGTCACCACGACGTCCTGGCCCTGACGGATCTCGTCCGCGCGGGCCGTCTCCGCCAGTTGCAGCCGTTCGATCGTACCTGCGGGGTGCATCGCTTCGCTCCTGATGCCCAACCAGCGGACGTGCGGCGCTCACGGCCGGTTCGGCGCCACCTCCTCGGGTGGGAGGACGCCGCGGAAGAAACGGTAGAGCAAACCGTCGTAGAGCAGCTTGAGCAGCCCTGCCACGAGGAACGGCATACCCGCCAGCCCCGGCCTGGCGAGCAGTGGGCCTGCGAATACCGGCGCCAGGGCCGCTCCCGCCGTGCGGGCGACCCCGGTGACGCCGGCCGCGGCGGACCGCTCGTCCTCGCTCACGACCGCGGCCGTGTAGGATTGCCGGGCCGGCACGTCCATCTGGGAGATCGCGAAGCGCGCCAACAAGACCGCGACGGCAAGCGGTAGCGTCGGCATGAGCGGCACGAGGATCAACAGGATGTTTGAGGGAACGTGCGTGAACACCATCGTGTTGAGCAACCCCACGCGCCGGGCAAGGGCCGCCGCTGCCAGGGCCGAGACGGCCGCCAAGAGGTTGGCGCCGAAGAAGATGCCGCCGAGCGTCGCCGGGTCGGCGCCAAAGCGGGCGTGGAACCAGAAGGCGATGATGCTCTGCAGCACGAAGCCGCCGCCGAAGGCGTCGAGCGCGAACAGCATGGACAGCCTCATCACGGTGCCCCGGGAGCGATGCAGCCCCAGCAAACGTCGGGGAGGCACCGCCTCGCCTGGGGCCGGTGTCGGTGCTTCCGCTGCCCGGGACAGACGCAGGAACAGGGTCGCCAGCAGCACTCCGGCCCCGGCGTAGGCCAGCAGCACCACGCGGTAACTGTCGAGCGGCCCGACCTCGTGGGCTTGCAGGGACTGCACGAGCAGACCGCACAACAGCGCGCCCATCGCGGTGCCGAGCGACCCGGCCAGGTTGTACCAGGCCAAGGTCAGCGTCCGCCGCTGGGGGGCAACGACCTGTGCCAGCGCCGCCTGCTCGATGGCCAGGAACGGCCCCACCTCGTTGCCGCTCGGGCTGATGACCCCGATGGTCGCCGCCAGTAGCAGCAGCCAGAAATTGCCCGTCGCCGCGAACACCGCCCCGCCCAGCACCATCAGGCCGGCGCCGGCGAGCAGCATCCATTTCCGGCCGACCCAGTCCGCGCTCGTCGTGATCCATAGCGACAGGAGGGTATCGCCGACGAGCGTCATGGTCAGCAGCAGACCGATCCGCTCCTCGCTCAGGCCGGCCGCGGCGAGGTACAGGACGAGGACGAGGGACAAGAAGCCGTACGCGAACATCCGCACCACGCGGGTGATGAACAACAGCCGCACGTCCCGCATGAGTGCAGGGCGAGCAGGTGGTGAAGGCGCGTTCACGAACAACACTCCGGGCTGTCAGATCGCCGGCACCCGCACACCTCACCGGAACAGGCCGTCCGGCTTGCCGCGGCGGACCATCTCCCGGCAGTAGGCGTACAGGGCGTCGTAGACAATGGACTCGGCCGCGAGGATCTCCCGATCGTCCTTGTACCCCAGGTGACGGAAGCCCTCCGCGATGGCATTCAGGCCGGCCGCCTCCGGCTGATTCCAGAGCGTATTGTCCGTATCGGCGCCGTTGACGATCTTGGCGAGCAGGACGAGCGCCGGGTCGTGATCCAGGGTGTGCTTCTTGACGAGTGCGTCAAACGAGCACTCCTTGCCGTGATGGCCGAACTCAACCCCCTTCACATCGAAAGGGGTTGCACTTTCGCGCCTGGCCACTTCCAACACCTTCTCCTCCGCCACGAACAGGAACTCAGCCTGGGGGTCGATGAATTTGCGGATGAGCCAGGGACAGGCCACCCGGTCCACTTTGACTCGCTCACGTGTAACCCACTTCATGGTTGTTCCTCGTCAGGTTAAGTTGTCAGCAAGGCTCCATAGAGCCGCAACTCATCGGCGATGAGTCGTGGCAACAAGAAGTGCTCCCGCACCCCTTCCCGTCCCCTTGCCCCGATGGCCTTGCCTTCTTCGGGGTGCCGGAGCAGCCACAGCGTTCGTTCGGCGCACGCTTCCACAGAATCGACCAGGAAGCCGCCGACTCCCTCTTGCAGCTGAAGCGGGATGCCGCCGGCGTTGCCTGCTACCACCGGCGTTCCTTTCCAGAGGGTCTCGGAAACGACGAGCCCGAAACCCTCGCGCAGCGATTGCTGGATGACCACTTGAGAAAGACGCTGGAACGCATTGACCTCGACGTTGCCCACGCCCGTCAAGTTGGTGAAGACGTGAATGCCCGAATCGCCCCTGGCCGCCTCCTGAATCTGGCGGTACATCGTCCAGGCTTCTGGATCGTCGAGTGCCATGGAGCCGACCAGGGCCAGTTGCACATTCGGATCTTCGCGCTGGACGAGCCGGTAGGCCGCGATGACGCCAAGCGGGTCTTTCCACGGGTCAAAGCGGCTGATCTGGGTGATGAGCGGCTTGTCCATCTCGACGCCGACCCACCGGAGCAGCCGACGTGGGAGGCCAGCGTCCAACTCGACGTTCTTGGGACTCTCCGGGTCGATGGCCGGGGCAATGATCTCGACCTGCTTGACGGGGAGGTCGGGCGGGACAAAGCGGTCGAGCGTAAAGACCGCCGCATCGTACTCCACCAGGTAGGGTCGCAGGAAGCTCCAGACTTGAGGGTTCGGCTGCGACGTGTCGATGTGGCAGCGCCAGACCCACTTGGCGGCGCCCTTGCCGTGCAGCTGAAGCAGCGCCAGCGGTTGCGGATCATGCACGACAATCAGGTCATATTCCTCATCGAAGAGTTGGGCAATCCGGGTTGAATTGCTGAGATACACTTCGCGTTCGGCCGCTGTCAGATCGCGCTCGGCTCCCTGGAGGCCATTGTGGATGAGCTTGGTGACTTGGAAGAAGGCCGCGTCTCCCGTGATGACCCGCCAATCCGCCGCCAGCCCCAGGTCTCGCAGCAGGGGGATTTCGGAAAAAAGGATTTCCGCTACCCCACCGCCGTAGGGGGTGGCGTTGAGATGAAGGATCCGGACGCCGCGCAGCGGGGCGGCGAGCGTTCGCAGATGGGCGATGCGTTCGGCACCCGCACTGCCCTCATACCAACCGATCGAGGCCACGCCGACATGAACCTGCTCAAGCATGACGTGCATCTCCTTCCGCCGTGCCGGTGCCGGCGAGAGGACCGGCGACGACTGCCAATCCGCCCAGGCGGCTCTGGAAAAGCCGGAGCAGTTCCGAGCGCGGCGCCTTCAGAAGGTCCTGCAAGGGGCCTTTCTCGACGACGCGCCCGCCCTCCAGCACGATGGCCGAACGGCACAGTGCGGTCGCATCCAGCGGGTCGTGCGTCACCAGCAGGACCGTGATCTGCCGCTGCCGGGACAGCGTACCGATCTCTTGCAACAGCCGCTCCTTGCTGAGCAGGTCAAGGCCCGAGAACGGCTCGTCGAGTACCAGGAAGGCCGGACGAACGGCGGCCGCTCGCGCCAGGGCGACGCGCTGCTGCTGTCCGCCCGATAGGTGGCCGGGCAGTCGCTCTGCGAGGGCCTCAAGGCCGCACAGCGCCAGCGCTTCCTGCGCCCGCGCGCGCGACTCCCTCCGGGACAGCCGCGCCCCCGCCAGCCCCAGCAGCACGTTCCTCAGTACCGACAGATTGGGCCACAGGGCGAGATCCTGGAACACCATCGCCACGCCACGCCGGTGCGGCGGCAGCAAGATGCGGCCCGCCGTCGAGACGACCTTGTCGTCCAGCAGGATCTCGCCAGTGGTAGGCGCTTCCAGGCCCGCCAGGAGGCGCAGCGCCGTGGTCTTGCCGCAGCCCGAGGGGCCCAGCAGGGCGGCGGGCTCCCCGGCGGTGACGGTGAACGAGGCGTCCGCGAGGGCGGCGGACCCCGCGTACACCCTGGAGACAGAGCGGAACTCGAAGTGGGTCGCAGTCATGCCGCGCCTTTCCTCGTCAGCGCCCAAACACCGGCCAGGGCGCCCGCTGCCAGGGCCACATAGATCAGGCACAAGGCAGCCGAGCGTGCCTCGCGGGTATTGGCCATCACCGTGACGATGTTCTGCGGCAGCGAGCCCTCCCCCGGTGGGGCCAGCAGCTGTACCGTGCCGTAGTCTGCCAGGGCCAGCGGTGCTACCAGGCACATCGCGATGGCCGCCGCCGGCAACAGGAACGGGACGACGACCCGGGCCAGGTAGCGCGTCAGAGGGACGCCGTGCAGGGCGGCGGCCGCGGTCCAGGAGGCCGGCAGCGCCCCCCAGGCGCGCAGTCCCAGTACGGCGGCCACGGGGACGAAACGCAGCCCGAGTACCAGGCAGACCGTGAAGCGGCTGCGCAGCAGCGGGTCGGTCCACGCCGGCGCTGCGCTCGCCGCCTGGACGGCGCCGAGCGCCCCCAGGTCGGGCGGCAGCGCGAACAGCACCAGGCACGCCGCCAGGCAGACCGTCCGCAGTCGTCCACTCCGGCCGGCGCTGACCGCCAGGGCCAGGCCCACGGCTGTGGCGACTACGGCCGCGCCGCCTGCGTACAGCAGCGTGTTGCCGGCCGTGCGGGCGACATCGCGCCAGGCCTGGCCGAAGTCCGCCGCCGTTGGCACCGCCAGGGTCAGGCCGACCAGCGGCGCCAGGGTCGCCGCCGCGGCAGCCAGCGCCAGGGCACAGCCGGCCGTGCCGAGGAGCCGGTGTCGAACGCGCGGCAGGCTGCGCGCCGGGCGGGCCAGCATCTCCCGCGCCAGCCGGGGGGCAGCGAGCACGGCGAACAAGCCCGCGGGCGCGAGGACCACGGCGAGGACGATCGCCCACTGCCGCCCGGCGAGGGCAAAGTCGTGCCGCACCGCGAAGGTCGTCAGGATCTCTGACGCCGCCGTCGGCAGCTCGAAGATGAAGCCCGGCCCCGGGTCGGCCAGCGTCAGCGCTCCAGCCAGCGCGGCCGCGACCGCCGCCGGCATCGCCGCGTGCCTGCCGACCTGCCACAGGACCGTCCGTTCGCCGCCGGCCAGGCGGGCTGCGTCCACCTGCGAACCGGACAGGGCCGTCGAGGCTGCATAGGCGCTGAGCAGCACCAGGGGCAAGGCGGTCGTCCCGAACACTACGGCGCAGCCGGATGTGCCGGCGAAGACGGCCGGAAAAGGCGGGCCGAGACGAACCGCCAGGTTCGACCAGCCGACGGCCCAGAGGAACGGCGGCGCGAGCAAGGCCAGCAGCGGCAAGGCCAGCAGCAGGCGCCGGCCCGGGAAATCGTACAGCGCCGCCAGCACCCCCGCCGGCAGTCCCAGCGCCCAGGCTGAGACTGCCGCCAGCAGCGCCACCGCCACGCTGTTGCCCAGCGGGGCCGGCGTCACGCCGCTGCCAGCCAGCAGCCCCTGCCCCAGCAGAGGGACCGCGGGCAAGAACGCGACGCCCAGCAGCAACGCCACGGCCCAGCCTCGCCAGCGCGCCGGGCGTTCCAGCCAGAGACAGTCGCTCATGGTGACTTCTGCTTCGGCGCTCGTTTGACCCAGTCCGCCAGGTAGCCTGCGGACAGTTGCTCCAGCCGGTCCGCCAGTTTGCCGTAGTCCACCGCGATCGGGCTCAGGTCACGCAGCGGCGTCATCCCTGCCGGCACAGGTACGTCGGGCCGCAGCGGGATCTGCGCGGCACCCCCCTTGGCCAGCTCCGCCTCCGTCTCGGGCCGCAGCAAGTAGTCGATGAACTTCTTGCCGTTCTCCGGGTTCGGTCCCTTGGCGATCAGTACCACCGCGTTGGGAATGACGAGCGTCCCGAACGCCTTCTCCTTGTCGTCCGCGGGGAACACCATCCTGACCGGCTTGCCGTCCCGAATGGCCTCGGCAGCGTCGTCGGTGTCGGTCAGGCCGAAGGCGAACTCGCCGTTGGACACGCGCCGGCGCACCTCACCGTTGGAGGAGAGCATGCGCGTCCCGTTGGCGAGCAAATCCTCAAAGAACTGCTTGGCCCTGTCTTCGCCCAGCACCTCGAAGAGTGCGGCGGCATGGACGGTGGTGGTGCCGAAGAGCGGGTTGGCCAGGCAAGCCTGCCCTTTGAAGCGCGGGTCCGCCAGGTCGCGCACGCTCCGCGGCAGGGAGCCTTGCTTGATCGCCTCGTGCTGCGTGTTGATCAGCAAGACGCGCGCCCGCGCGGAAAAGCCGGTCCAGTGGTGTTCGGGGTCGGAGTATTCCGGCGGCAGACCTTTCGCCGAGGGCGACTGGTACGCGGCGGTACACCCGTGCTTCTTCAGGACGGCCGTGCGGACCGGGTCGCCGCTCCAGAAAACGTCCGCCTGCGGGCGTTCCTTCTCAGCGATCAGCCGACCCAGGAGCCCGGTGCTCTTGGTCTCCTCCGTGTCGGTGACGAAGCGGACCTTGATGCCAGTCTCCTTCTCGAAGCGCTCGACAATGGGCCGCGAGAAATCCTCATCGACGGCGGTGTAGACGACCACGGTCGGCCCACTCGACCCGCAGCCAGCCAGCGCCAGCAGCACCGGCACGGCGAGAAGCGGCCAGGCATTCCTCCACCTCATAAGGGGTCTCCTCAATCTGAAGTTCCTCGGCCGGGAAGCCCACGGGCGGAAGGATGGCGCCGCCGCTCCCGCGCAGGCGCTT
>DASPXY010001718.1:0-2850 GCA_035637055.1 Gemmataceae bacterium
GCGCTTGTTGCGATGAGTCAGGGCGGCGTTGACGGTGACGCGGTGCAGCCAGGTGGCAATGTCCGACTCGCCGCGGAAGGTGTCCAGTTTGCGCACCACCTGGAGCAGCACGTCCTGGGTGACGTCCTCGGCGTCGGCGTCGTTGCCGAGCATGCGCCGGGCCAGGTTGTAAACGCGCGGCGCATAGTCCGTAAAGACCTGCTCGGCAGTCAGCGGCACAGGGGCCGGGGGTTGTTGCGGTTCGTCCATGCGTCGGTGCTCGCCGATGCGGACTCGGTGGTCGGGCCTCGGTTTCTACTGCTATTGTACGGCAGGCCGTCAACGGGGACACGCGGGCATTCGCCCAACGCTGCGCCCCTGGCGGTTGCGTCTCTTGCTCCCCTCTCCCCTGTACTCGGGGGCGAGGGGTTCCTCTGGCTTTCTCCCCTCGCCCCGAGTACAGCAATAGTGTTCGGCACGAGGGTTGCTAGCGGAAGGAGATTCACGGCAGAGGTTGCTGGATGGCCCCAAGGGGCAACTGCTCAACGCCATTGGGGTTCGGTTCTGGCTGGGACAAGCGCCGAGCGCTGGCTTCGGCGAACCGGAGTAGCCCAAAACAGAGATATTAGACCTCTGCAAAATAATATTCCTCCTTCCGTAAGCCTCCTTCAGGCAGGAGTTTGTGGCTCCTCAAAAAGTGTGCCGAACACTATTGCTCCCCTGCCAGGAGAGGGGGAGCAAGCCAAGCGCCGTCTCTTCTTCTCCCCCTCTCCGTTGCGGGGAGGGGGTTGGGGGGGAGGGGTTTTGTCCGGTAGCTCTTACACGTCCGGGGCGATCAGGCCCACGCGGATCGCGTAGCGCACCAGGCCGGCGATGTCATGGATGTCCAGGGCATCCATCAGCGCGGCGCGATGTGTCTCGACTGTGTTGACGCTGATTTTGAGGGTCTTGGCGATCTCTTTCGTCGATTGCCCTTCGGCGATCAGTTGCAGGGTCTCGCGCTGCCCGCGCGGTCGGGTCATCCTCGCGGAGGGCTTGCAGATTGATGCTGACCGCGGTCAATACCTGCCCGATCTCGTCGTGCAACTCGTGGGCGATTCGGCGGCGCTCATTTTCCTGAGCCGTCATCAACTGACACGAAAGCCCTTGCAGTCGCTCCGAATACTCGCGCAGCGCCGCTTCTGATTTTTTGCGATCGGTTATATCCACAGAGATGCCTCCGCACCATTGGCGGCAGTGAGGGCGCGGTGGCCGCCGTGGGCCAGGACGGTCACCAGGAACTGTCGATTCTCGGCACGGTCATCGACGACCAGAACGGTTGCCATGCTCGGGCTCCTGACGCTCAAAGCCCACGGGTAGCCACCCGTGGGCTTGGCTCACCCGGCTCAATCTTCTTCCGAATCCTCTTCTTCGTCTTCATCGTCGTCGAAGATTTCGATCGTTGGGTACTCCTCGTCCTCTTCGGGGGCGAACAGGCCGAGTGCTCCGCCGTTGTTGTGGAGGAACGCAACGAGGTCTTCCAGGGTGCCGAGGTCGATGAACCAAAGGTGCTCCCCGGGCCAGGCCTTGCTTTCGGAACCACGGACCGCCCCGCGGCACGGCGGATCCTTCGAGACAGCGCCCTGCGAAGCACGCGTCAGCAGGAACCTCATCGACTTCCCCTTTCCTCGGCGAGCGGGGGGCGTAAGCCCCCTGATGCTGCAGAGAATCATGCTCGGAGTTATCAGGGGGCTTACGCCCCCCGCTCACCGCTGTTGAAACCAATTATTAGCGCCCGAACTCCGTTCGCAGGAATTGCTGCACCTCATCCCACAAGTCCGCCGCCTTGCCGAAGTCCACCTGCAGCACGCGCGCCGTCCGCGCTGCCTCGATCTCCTTCGGCAGCGCGGCCTTGACGTTCGGGTTGAGGGGAATCTGCCGGCTCGCCGACAGTGCCAGCTTCGCCTCGACCTCCGGGCTGAGCAGGAAATCGACCAGCTTGCGCGCCCCCTGCGGATTGGGACAACCCTTGATCACGGCGACGGTGTTGGGGATGAACAGCGTCCCGAGGCCGCTGTCCTCCGGGGCGTCGCGATCGGGATAGATCATCTCGACCGGCTTGCCCGCCGCGATCTCGGCGATGGCGTCGTCGGTATCGGTCAGGCCGATGGCGAACTGCCCCAGGCCGACGCGCTCCGCGGACTGCTTGTTGCCGGGGACGATCTGGACGTCGTTCGCCTTGAGGTCGCGGTAGAACTTCCGCGCTTTGTCGGCGCCCCACGCCTGGAACAGACAGGCAGCCTGAGTCGCTGAGGTGCCGGCCATCGGCTTCGACATGGCGACCTGGCCTTTCCAGCGCGGATGGGTCAGGTCGAGGAGGCTCGCCGGCCACTGGGCCCGTGGAATCTTGCGCTCCTCCATCACGCGCGTATTGATGAGCAGCACACGGGCACGCGCCCCGAAGGCGTGCCAGGTGTGATCGGTCGCCTTGAAGAGAGCCGGATACGGTTCGGCGGCGGAGCTGGCGTAAGGTTCCAGAAAGCCCTGCCGCTGCAGCCGGATGGTGGCGAGGATTTCGTTGTTCCAGTAGATGTCGCAGCGCGGCCGGCGGGCCTCGCGGACCAGGTCTTCGTACAGTCCGACGGCCTTGTTCGCCTCGGTGTCGAAGCGCGGCTCGACAGCGAGCTGAGTGTGGTTCGTGAACTCGCGCAGGACGTCCTCCGCGAACTCGCGGTCCTGGGCGCAGTAGAGGACGACGCGCTTGGTCCTGTCGGTGCCGCACCCCGCGAGGGCGAGCAGCACGAGGAGCACAAGGAGAAGGTACGGCGAGCGGGGGGCGTAAGCCCCCTGATAACTCCGAGCATCAGGGGGCTTATGCCCCCCGCTCGCCGA
>DASPXY010001719.1:0-4800 GCA_035637055.1 Gemmataceae bacterium
TGCGGGCAGCCTGCGGGAGAAGCGAACCCACTCGCGGGTTAGCACCTTCTCCCGCAAGAGGAGGAACTCATGCGAAAGTTGTTGTTGCTATCGTTCGTCTGCATCGCCCTGCTCGCCTGCCTTGCCCCGCAGCGATCAGGCGAGGCGGCACAGGCTATCGAAGGGCTCTGGTCGAAGGAAAAGGCCAACGCCTGGTATGCCAAGCAGCCGTGGCTGGTCGGCTGCAACTTCATCCCCAGCACCGCCATCAATCAGCTGGAGATGTGGCAGGCCGACACCTTCGACCCGAAGACGATTGACCGCGAGTTGGGCTGGGCGGCCGGCATGGGCCTGAACACCATGCGCGTCTTCCTTCACGACCTCGCCTGGGAGGCTGACCCCAACGGCTTCAAGAAACGCGTCGGCGAATACCTCACCATCTCCCACCGCCACGGGATCCGCACGCTGCTGGTGCTGTTCGACGATTGCTGGAACCAGCACCCCAAGATCGGCAAGCAGCCGGCGCCAAGGCCCGGTGTCCACAACTCCGGCTGGGTCCAGAGCCCCGGCACGGCGAGCGTCACCAACCCGAAAACTTGGCCGCGCCTGGAACGCTACGTCAAGGACATCGTCACCACGTTCGGCAACGACGAGCGGGTGCTGTTCTGGGATCTGTACAACGAACCGGGCAACAACGGTCTGAACGAGAAATCGCTGCCGCTGGTCGAGGCGGTCTTCCGCTGGGCCCGCGCCGCCAAACCGTCGCAGCCGCTCAGCGTCGGCGTCTGGTACGGCAACAAGAAGCTCAACGATTATCAACTCGCCGAGTCGGACGTCATCACCTTCCACAATTACAACAAGGCGGATAATCTTCGGAGAGAAATCGCCCGGCTGAAAAAGCTCGGGCGGCCTGTGATCTGCACGGAGTACATGGCGCGCACGCAGGGCAGCCGCTTCGAGACACATTTGTCGATCTTCAAAGAGGAAAAAGTCGCCTGTTACAACTGGGGCTTCGTGAGCGGCAAGACGAACACGATCTTCCCGTGGGGCTCGAAGGAGGGGACGCCCGAGCCGAAACTGTGGTTCCACGACATTCTCCGCGCCGACGGCACGCCGTTCGACGCTGCCGAGGTGGCACTCATCAAGAAGCTGACGCGACCCGCCCCATGAACCAACCGCACGCATTCTCCGAGGACGAACGAGCGGCGGTCTATCGCGCCATCCGCGAGCGCCGCGACGTCCGCCGCTTCCTGCCCGACCCTGTGCCGGCGGACGTCGTCGAGCGTCTCTTGCGGGCAGCGGCGCAGGCTCCCAGTGTGGGCTACATGCAGCCGTGGAACTTCCTCGTCCTCCGCGATGAGCAGGTGCGGCGGCAGATCCATCATGCCTTCTGTCAGGCCAATGCCCGGGCACAGGCGCTGTTTCCGCCGGAGCGGCGCGATCGTTACGCGGCCCTCAAGTTGGAGGGGATCCTGGAGTCAGGCTTGAACCTCTGCGTGACCTGCGACCGCAGCCGCTTCGGCCCGGTCGTGCTGGGGCGGACCTGTCAGCCCGATATGGATCTCTACAGCACGGTCTGCGCCGTGCAAAACCTGTGGCTGGCGGCGCGGGTGGAAGGGGTCGGCGTCGGCTGGGTCAGCATCCTCGAACCGGCCGATTTGCGCCGCATCCTGCAACTGCCCGAGACGGTCGTGCCGGTGGCCTATCTCTGCGTCGGCTACACTGCCTCGTTTGCCGCCGAGCCCGAGCTGAAGACGAGCGGGTGGCTGCCGGAGGTGCCGCTCGCCGATCTTGTCTTCTACGAGCAGTGGGGCCAGCGCACACCGTAGTCAGGGCGAGGGCGGCGTCTGTTCCGCAGCGGCAATGGCAGAGGCAACATCCTCGGACTTGACTTCACGGCCGGCACTTTGCAGCGGACCCAGGCGCAGAACTTCAGGCCACTTCAGCGTTACGAAGAGCACCACCAAGAGTGTCCCGACGCCGCCGCCGACCACGGATGCAACCGGCCCGAACCATTTCGCCGTGTAGCCTGACTCCGCAGCGCCCAGTTCGTTCGAGGAGCCGATAAAAATCGCGTTGACGGCGGACACACGGCCCCGCATCGCGTCGGGCGTCAGCACCTGGATCAGGGTGCCGCGCACCACCATGCTGACGTTGTCGAATGCCCCCGTTAGCGCGAGCGCGACCAGTGACAAGGGCAGGTTGCGCGACAGCCCAAACACAACCGTCGCCACGCCGAAGCCGGCGACCGACCAGAGGAGCGCTCGACCGGCGCGGCGCAGCGGCGGCCGGTGGGCCAGATAGACGGCCATGAGCAGAGCGCCGACCGACGGCGCTGCCCGGAGACAGCCATAGCCGATCGGGTCGGTTTGCAGGATGTCCTTGAACATCGGCAGCAATACCGTGGCACCGCCCAGCAGGACGGCAAAGAGGTCCAAAGTGATCGTCGCCAGAATCATTTTCGTCCGAAAGACGAAGCGGACCCCAGCGAGCAAAGAGGCGAGCGTGACGGTCTCCCGCTCCCGGGCCTCGATGCAGGGGCGGATAAAGGCGACCAGTGTGACGCAGGCCAGGGCACACAGGGCCGTCAGGAGGCACGCGATCGCCGCCTGACCGGCAGCAGCCAGGATGCACCCCGCCAGCGTTGGGCCGACCATCGAGGCGATCTGCCAACCACTGCTGTTCCAGGTGACGGCGTTCCCCAAGGCGGAGGCAGGGACGACTTGCGGGATGAGGCTTCCCCGCGCTGGCATGTAGAACGCCCGGGCGCTGCCGATGACCAACAAGCACAGGTAAACCAGTGGCAGAGGCCCCTCGAAGTACGATAAGGCAGCCAGAGCCAGGGCGGCGAGAGCCATGACACTTTGGGCGGCCATCAGCAGACCCTTGCGACTGTAGCGGTCGGCAGCGTGGCCGGCAGGCAGCGACAGGATCAGCACGGGCAAGAAGAGGACCAGGCCAACCAGGGCCAGAGACTCTGGATCCCGGGTGCGCTGATATAACTCGTACTCGACCGCAGCGCTGAGCATCGTGCTGCCGACGCTGGTCAGGACACTGCCGCTCAGGAGACGGCGGTAGTCGGCATGGCGCAGCGCCGCGTAGGGATCATGGGCTTCCGACACGCTTTCCCTCCGTCCTGAGAGCGCCAAGTTACTCCAGCCAGACACGGTGAAGGACAACGGTCCGTGGCCTGTCCGGCGCGTAGGTGAAGACCACCAGACGGCGGATGTGCGCGAGGTTCAGCGGTCCGTTCCTGGCCCGCGGTGCGGCGGCTTCCAGGTTGATCCGAACAACGTGCGTGCCCGCCGCGTAGGTCTTTTCCTCCTGAAAATTGCTGGTGGGTTCCTGCGCGTTGTAGCCGCGGATCGAGAACACGACGATGAGCGGTGGTTCGCCGGCCACCGTGAAAGAACAGCAGAGATGTCGCTGACCGCGCCAGTCGCGCACGATCGGCTCCATTTCCACTCCCGAATACGGTTTGGAACCGGGCAAGAAGTCGAGTTGCGCCAAGGCGCCCGACGGCTGTTCCGGGTCGGGGATGCGCTGCAGCGTTGCCTGTTCGTTGCAGCGCCAGCGCAGGAGTTGCCGCTCGGTCGCGAAATCGGCTACCGTCGGGAAAGCACGCCAGCCTTCCCAGGCGTCGAGCAGCCAGGGGGCGGCGTCGGCGACCGGCCAGGCCACAAGGGCGACAATGGCCAGTGCATGCAGAGCCAGCCGCGTCAGCGACCGCGATCCCTCCCAGGCGTGCAGAGCCACCATCGCGGCAGCGACGCCGAGCGCCCCACGCACGAAATCCAGCAAGCTGCCGTTGCGGCCAAACCAGTCCTGGACGAGTTCCGTAAGGGCAGCCAGCGCCAGGGCAATCACTGGCGGCCAGAGCCAGGAGCGACCCAGGACGAGCCACAGACAGATGGTCAGGGTAGCGAAGAGAGGGACATGGCCAAGGTCGAAGCACTTGCTTTGCCAGGCGCCCTCCCAACTGGCCGGGAAAGGCATCAATAGCAATAGCGTCACGAGCGCGACTGGCCCAGCAGCGGCGAGGGCTTTCCGCGGAATCCGCATGCTTGAACAGTGTACAGTGGACAGTGGACAGTGAACAGAGAAGACAGACAAAGTCCTGTCTTCTCTGTTCACTGTCCACTGTCCACTCGCGCAGCGCCGTTGACCGCGCTGGCGAACCGCCGTAAATTGGAAGCAGTCAACAGACCTTCCGGGTCGCCGGGCACCGCATGCTGACCAAACGCATCATCCCCTGTCTGGACGTGGACCGCGGCCGCGTTGTCAAGGGCGTCAATTTCTTGCAACTGCGCGACGCCGGCGATCCCGTCGAGGTAGCGCGCCGCTACGAGGAGGAAGGCGCCGACGAGTTGGTTTTCCTCGATATCAGCGCCAGTCACGAGGGCCGCGCCATCATGCTTGAGGTAGTACGGCGTGTGTCCGAGGAGATTTTCATGCCGTTCACGGTCGGCGGCGGCATCCGCACCCTGGAGGACGCGACGCGCTTGATCCAGGCCGGCGCCGAGAAGGTGAGCATCAACAGCGCCGCGGTGCGCACGCCCGAATTGATCACCGCGGTAGCGCGGAAGTTCGGCAGTTGCGCCACGGTCGTCAACATCGACCCGCGCCGCGTCCGGAAGCCGAGGATCGAGGATCGAGGATCGAGGATCGAAGATCAAGCAGAATCCTCGATCCTCCATCCTCGATCCTCGATCCTCGACGAAGAGTGGTGGGAGGTCCACGTCAACGGCGGCCGCCTACCGACGGGTCTGGAGGCGGTCAGCTGGGCGCGGCGCGTCGAGGAGTTAGGCGCCGGCGAGATCG
>DASPXY010001720.1:0-4574 GCA_035637055.1 Gemmataceae bacterium
GCGGGGAGGGGGTTGGGGGGAGGGGTCTTCGTACAGGGATTGAGAGGGCAAAGGGCGGCATACCGTTTGCACCTTCAGACCAGCAGGACCGTGGATCCATTTCTGACTCGTGAGGTGGCAACTCATGCAATACGCCGACGATCGCTACCATCTGCGTGTCGAGATCCAGAGCAAAGGCTGCCAGCTCCCAGAGGACGAGTTGACGCGCATGCAGCGCACGCTTGAGCCGCTGGGCGAGGCAGTCCAGGACTTCGCCGGGAGCGAACTGACGGTCAACGTCATTTATCACCCGCGGAGCAATCTCTATAACATCGAGGCCAAATGTCGCCTACCGGGGCGGACGCTGTTCAGCGCTGCTGAGGATGCGTACCTCGATTCGGCGTTCCAGCGCTGTGCCCGCAAACTGCTCCAGAAAGTCGAAATGTCCAGGCACGAGTCCGACGGCGGCGCCAATGCCCAGGCGCGCCGATTGGCCCTGCTGGGGCGCGAGATCCTGGCGCCCGAGGATCCCGCCGACGGCCAGCTCGGCAAGGCGACCGCGGCCGGCGACTACCGGGCGTTTCGCACGGCGCTCGCCGGTTACGAGGAATGGCTGCGGAAACGTGTCGGCCGCTGGGTGCAGCGCTATCCCAAGGCGGAGGCACGCATCGGCGATGGCCTGCTGCTGGGCGATCTGGTCGAGGAGGTCTATCTCAATGCCTTCGAGGGTTATGCTCAGCGCCCGGCCGAGGTTCCCTTGCGCGACTGGCTCAACGGTCTGATCGATCCCTCGCTGAAATTGCTCCTGAAGCATCCCGACGAAGAGCGGGAAAACGTCAGCATGGCGCGGACGGTGCGCTCGATGTCGCCCGGGTAACAGAGAAAGGAGCAAGTGTCATGCAACACCACACGATGAGTTCCGGCGGCGATTTCCTGGCCGGTCTGATGGAGGGCAACTGGTCGCCGCGGACACGGCTTTTCCTGGGCCTGGCGGGCGGCGGGTTGCTGGCGTACGGCCTGACCCGCCGGGCGCCGACGGCTTGCATCCTGGGCAGCATTGGCCTGGCGCTGCTGGCGGAGAGCGCCTTCAACGTGGGTGTCAAGGATCTGATGCCGTCCAGTGGTGGCGGCCAGCAAACAGCGGCGCCCGGGAGGAACGGCGGACAGTCGCGGGCACCGAGCAAGCGACGCGGCGCGATCCCGGCGGCCCTGAATCGGCTCTAGCGCAAGTTCAAGGGCCGCTTGTTCGTAGTTCCGCCTTTAGGCGGAAGGCCGCCAGACCGCCTAAAGGCGGAACTACGAACAGGTGACCTGCTGAGGAGACATCGTCATGAGAGCGCGATTATCTACCAAGGAAGCACCGGAAACCACAGAACTTCTCGCTCAAGTCAAGCGCCTGGCCAGGCCGTTGCGCAACGCGGCTGACCTCGAACCACTTATGGATCTCATTGGCGACGCGCGTTTCGTCCTTCTGGGCGAGGCATCGCACGGCACCGCGGAGTATTACACCTGGCGAACGACGCTCAGCCAGCGGCTCATCCGCGAAAAAGGCTTCTCGTTCATCAGCGTGGAGGGCGATTGGCCCGATTGTTATCGCGTGAATCGCTACGTCAAGGCCATGCCCGATAGCGGTGATAATGTCCGCGAGGTGCTCCACGCATTCGAGCGCTGGCCGACCTGGATGTGGGCGAATGAAGAGATCGTCAGCCTGGTCGGATGGCTGCGGCGACACAACGATGGCTTGCCGGCCGAGAAGAAGGTCGGGTTCTACGGTCTCGACGTCTATAGCCTATGGGACTCTCTTTACTCGGTATTGGGCTATTTGCGGCGTATTGACCCGGCAGCCCTGCCCGCGGCCTGGGAGGCGTTTCGCTGCTTCGAGCCTTACGGCGAGGACGTGCAGGAATATGCCCGGGCGACGCGCCTGGTGCCGACTTCCTGCGAGGATGAGGTGATCCACCTGTTGCGCGAGGTGCGGAGCAAGGCCCCGCATTACCGGGCCGAGGACCGCGAAGACTATTTCCACGCCGAGCAAAACGCGCTCGTATTGAAGAATGCAGAGGCGTATTATCGGGCGATGGTGCGCGGTGGGCCCGATTCGTGGAACGTCCGCGATCGTCACATGGCCGAGACGCTCGATCGCCTGATGAAACACCACGGCCCCGGTGCGAAGGCCATCGTCTGGGAGCACAACACGCACATCGGCGACGCCCGCTGTACCGACATGGCCGACGACGGCATGGTGAACATCGGCCAGCTGGCCCGTGAGCGCCACGCCGATGAGGGTGTGGTCTTGATCGGCTTTGGCTCGTATCGCGGCAGCGTCATCGCCGGCCGCGAGTGGGAGGCGCCGTGGGAGCGCATGACCGTGCCGCCTGGCCGCGCCGGCAGCTGGGAGGACGTCCTCCACCAGACGGGCGCCGGCAATCAGTTACTGTTGCTGGCACAGGCCGACCTGACGCGCGCGCTGCTGCAGTCGCGCGGCCACCGCGCGATCGGTGTGGTATATCGGCCGGAGTACGAACGCTTCGGCAACTATGTTCCAACCATCCTGCCGCGCCGCTACGACGCCTTCCTGTACCTGGAAGAGACGCAGGCGCTGCACCCACTCCCGCTGCGGGCACGGACGGAGGGCGAGGTTCCGGAGACCTTCCCGACGGGGGTGTGACCATCGGTGGATGGTGGGTGGTGGATGGTGGGTGGTGAAGAGGAACATGCCTCTTCACCACCCACCATCCACCACCCACCATCCACCACTGCTGGAAGGAGAGATGACCATGTTATTCCAGGATCGAATGGACGCGGGCCGACAACTGGCCGCGAAACTGAAGCAGTATGCCAACCGGCCTGACGTTTTGGTGCTGGCCCTGCCGCGCGGCGGCGTGCCGGTCGCCTTCGAGGTAGCGCGAGCGCTGCACGCCCCGCTCGACGTCTTCCTGGTGCGCAAGCTCGGCTTGCCAGGCCACGAAGAGTTGGCGATGGGCGCGCTCGCGACTGGCGGTGTGCGCGTCCTCAATGAGGATCTGGTGCGCGATTTGCAGATTTCTGAGAGGGAGATTGATGCGGTTGCCGCCCGCGAGCAGCGCGAGCTACAGCGCCGCGAACGGCTGTATCGCGACGACCTCCCGCCACCGGACGTTCGTGGCCGGATCGTGATTCTCGTGGATGATGGCCTGGCGACCGGCTCGACGATGCGTGCCGCCGTCGCCGCGCTCCGTCGCTTGCGGCCGGCACGCGTGATCGTGGCTGTCCCTGTGGGGGCGGCACAGACGTGCTCGGAACTGCAGGATGAGGCCGACGAGACGGTTTGTGCCCGCACGCCGGAGCCGTTTTACGCCGTTGGACTGTGGTATCAGGACTTTTCGCAAACGACCGATCAGGAGGTGCGGGATTTGCTGGAACAAACGACTGAGCAACGCACGCCGGTGGCACACGGATAGCTCGTCGTGCTTGCCATGTCGTGCTCCCGGTGAGGTACAATGGGGATAAGTCCCCCAGCGGACCGCACTGGGCCGAACGAGCGGCCCACCGGAGCGCCGCCATGACAACCGAGCTTGAGCCCGTTTGTGCCGCCGAGGCGATCGTGTACGGTCCCGACCCCTTGTGGCTGGAGGGCCGTACGGGCTGGCGGTACTGGGTCCACCATCCCTGCCGTATTAGCGACAATCCCGAGGTAGACGAGCGTCTTTCGGGCTATGCGGTCGCGGTGTTTCAGCCGCCGGGGCGCCGCGCCGAGCAAACCCCGATGGTGATTGGCCTGCAAGGGATGGCGGCCCCCTATCAGCTCAACGGTTTCCTCATCCCAACGCTGCTGGACATGGGCATCGCCTGTGTCCTGTTCGAGATGCCGTGCGCCGGGGAGCGCAGTTTGATCCGCACCTACGCCGGCGAGGTGCTGCACGAACTGCTCGCCTTCACCGAGCGCGGCATACCGATCACCACCGCCTTGATTCTGCAACTGTTCGAGTTGGTGGCCCGCGATTGTGGGACTGTGCTGCGGCTGATCGAGGAGCGGCATGGCTTGACAGATGAACGGCGCGCCCTGTTCGGCGTCAGTCTCGGCACGCTGCTGTCGGCGTTCGCTTTCCTGCGCGACGGGATCGGCATTCGGCTGCTCGGCACGATTGGCCACGCCGACCTGCCCCATTTCGCCCGCAGTTACGCGCCGTGGTTCCGGCCGCTGCTGGGCTGGGTGCCGGAAGACCTCCTCGGCGCTTACGGGGCGATGGTCTTCGGAGCGCAACTGGCCGTCAAGTTGTCCTTCTGCCGCGTGCTGCACGAGTTGACAACCGACAGTGGCCTGGCCCGGCTCGCCAATCCGCTCAGTTACCTCGATCGCGCTGGGGCTGGTCGGCGAGTGCGATTCCTGGTCGGCCGTGACGATCCGCTCGTCAAGCCCATCGATGCGCTGGCCTGTGCGCGCCGCTTCCCGGACGGCGAGTGTTACGTCGTCCCCGGGCTGGGCCACGGCGGCGACGGCTTTGTCGATCACGTCCGCTATTTTCTCGCGACACAGGTCGGCGACTGGCGCTGGTAAGAGTCTGTAGCTTTGTTGGCGAGCGGCGCGGCGTGAGCCCGCCGGTGAAAGCTTCACC
>DASPXY010001721.1:0-2598 GCA_035637055.1 Gemmataceae bacterium
TGGGACATCGAGGAGCAAGCGATGATCGACGGCTACAGCCGGCTCGCCGTGATCGTGCGCGTCGTGCCCCGCCTCATCGTCCCCGGGATCTTGACGGTCGTCGTCTTCACATTCACGTTGGTCATGCAAGAATTTGTGTACGCGCTGACGTTTATCAGCTCGGTCGATCACATGACCGTCAGCCTGGGCGTCCCCATCGCGCTGGTGCGCGGCGATGTGTACCACTGGGGCTCCCTCATGGCCGCTGCATTGTTCGTCAGCATCCCGCTCGCCATCGTCTACAACCTGTTCATGGATCGGTTCATTCAAGGCTTCACCATGGGGGCGGTGAAGGGCTGAGTTGTCGTTCACGCAGGTTCACTCGAGGAGGACATCATGAGAATGCGAATGACGTGGTGCTCCGGGCTCGCCGTGATTGGCATCTTGATGCTCGGGGTCGCGCGTTCTGCCGTGGCCCAGCAACCCACCGGACAGGTAGTGAAGCTCGGTGAGGGCGAGACGCTCACGATCGGCGGGTTCGTCAATGCCACATGGTTTATGAACAACGGTTTTTTTGCGTTCGGAAATGGGCAGAACGCTGAATGGGCGGCCAACGTCCAGCCGGCGACGGACAAGACGTACCTCGACGGCGATGTCCGCAACACGCGCATCAACTTCACCTTCAACGGCTCACCGGTACTCGGCAAATGGTCGCCACGCGGCGTGCTCGAGGCGGATTTCTTCGGCGCAAACACGGGTGTGCCACCCAACGGCGACGAGCAGCCGTTGCTCCGCGTGCGTTTCGCCTATGCGGACCTCACCAACGGCCGCACCACCGTCCGCATCGGGCAGTTCTGGTCGCCGCTGTTCGGCGAGGTGCCGGTTTCGGTGACGCACCTCGCGTTCCCGCTGGGCTACGGAGCCACGGGCATGATCGGCTGGCGCTTCCCGGGGATTTTTCTGTACCACGACCTCGCGCCGGGTAAGCCGCTGGGGATCCAGCTCCAACTCGCGGCGTTGGAAGGCTCGGGACCAGTCGGGAGCCCCGGCATCGGGAGCGGTGAGGCCTCGGGGATGCCCCAGCTCGAGGGGCGGCTCAACTTCACGAAACGCAGCACGAACCTGACCTGGACCGCCTACGTCGTCGGGCATGTCGACTGGAAGGACACGACCGCCGTCGGAGTCGCGGGTGACAACCTGACGGGCACAGGATTCGAGGCGGGCGGTAACATCACGGCCGGGAAGGCGACGCTGCACGGCAATTTCTACACGGGCAAGGCGATCGGCCACCAGTTCGCTCACGTCTCGCAGCAGGGCAACGTCAAGGGTTGGGGGATGTGGGTGCAGGGCGGCTACGAGCTCACGCCTCACTTCGGCGCGTGGGTCTTCTATGGAATGGACGACCCGGACGAGGCGAATTCCCCGGGTCTCCCGGCGGGCGCTGGGACGGCCATTTTCAAAAACCAAGACGTCGCCGGCATGCTCCGGTTCCGTGCCGGGCGGTATGCACTCGGGGTCGAGGTTTTCAACTCGAACACGACCTGGGACAACGGAAAGAGGAAGGCCACCCAGGTCGCGCTCAGCGTGATGTACACGATCTGATTCGCGCAACGAATCCAATCTCGCGGCGGAGCGTGGTCAACTCCGCCGCGAGGCCGTCCTCTCAGCGAACGGAGGGTAGGTGTATGGGCAAGCGGAAGGGGATGGATCGGCGGCAGTTCGTCAGCACAACCGGCGCGGCGGTCGCGGCCGCCGCCCTGGGTCCTACGACCTGGATCAAGCGCCAGCAGAAGACACTCAAAATCATCCAGTGGAGCCATTTCGTCCCTGCCTACGACGCGTGGTTCGACAAATACGCCAAGGACTGGGGGACCGCCAAGGGGGTCGAGGTCACGGTCGACCACATCGCCCTGGCCGACTTGACGACGCGGGCCAACGCCGAAGTCGCGGCCCAGCAGGGCCACGACCTGTTTCAGTTCTTGTCTCCGCCGGGGGCCTTCGAGCCGCAGGTGCTCGACATGGCGGACGTCGTCAAAGACGCCGAGCGCCAGCACGGCCCGCTGGTCGACCTGTGCAAGCGCAGCACCTACAACCCGGTGACGCGGAAGTGGTTCGGCTTCAGCGACAATTACGTGCCGGATCCCGGCGACTACCTGAAGAGCATCTGGACCGAGGTCGGCATGCCCGACGGGCCCGTCACGTGGGAGGATCTCGTCACGGCGGGACCGCAGATCAAAGCGAAGCATCCCGAGATCCAGATTCCGATCGGCATCGGGCTGTCGCAGGAGCTCGACACCAACATGGCGACACGCGCGATGCTGTGGTCGCACGACGGCTCGATCCAGGACGCCAACGAGAACGTAGTCCTGAAATCCGACCAGGCGCTTGAAGCCCTGAACTTCGCCGCGCGCCTGTTTCAGGCCGGGATGAACCCGGCGGTGCTGAGCTGGAACGCCGCCTCGAACAACCAGGCGCTGAATGCCCGCCAGACCTCCTACATCCTCAATTCCATCTCCGCCTATCGCACGGCGCAGACCAACAGCCTCCCGGTGGCGGACGACATCTTCTTCGTCCCCGCCCTGAAGGGGCCACGGGGCACGCGCTGGGCGAGTGAGCACG
>DASPXY010001722.1:0-2347 GCA_035637055.1 Gemmataceae bacterium
CAGCACGATCACCGCGGTCTGGCTGCCGGGATGGACCCAGAGCGAGGTGCCCGTGAAGCCCGTGTGGCCGAAACTCTCCCCGGACGGGAACACCTCGCCGCGATTGCTGGAGAACTTGGTCTTCACGTCCCACCCGTAACTCCGCAGCCCGGACGGGACCGCGTGCGGTTCCGTCATCAACTTGACCGTCTGCGCACTGAGAATGCGGCGGCCGCGATATTCGCCTCCCCCCAGCAGCATCTGGGCATAGACCGCGAGATCGTCGGCGCTGGCAAACAGGCCAGCATGACCCGCCACGCCGCCCAGCAGGTCCGCCCGTGGATCGTGAACCTCGCCGACCAGCCAGCGACCGTTCCGCTTCTCCGTCGGAGCGCAGCGCTCCTTCAGTTTCCCCTGCGGCCGGAAGCCCGTGTCGTTCAGGCGCAGCGGGGCGAAGACGTGCTTGTGAGCGAACTGATCGAGCGACGTGCCGCTGAGTTCCTCCACCAATTTGCCCAATAACAGATAGTTCACGTCGCTGTAAGTGAACCGCGTGCCCGGCGGTGTCAGCGGTTTCAGCGCCTGCAATCGCTGCCATGCCGTCTCGGGGCCATCACGGTAATCGGCGAGCGGGTTATCGGCGATCAGGCCGCTCGTGTGCAGCAGCAACTGAGCCACCGTAATCGCCTCCGTTTCCTTGCGCGCAAAGGCCGGCAAGTGCTGCGCGAGCCGATCCGTCGGACGCAACTTGCCCTGTTCGATCAGCAGCATGATCGCCGTCGCCGTCGCAAGCGGCTTGGTCAGCGAGGCGAGGTCGAACACGATCTCGGGAGTCATCGCCGTTTTGTCCGGCTGCCGGCTGCGCAGCCCATACGCCTTGCGGAAGATGACATGGCCGCGGTGGACAATGACGACGACCGCCCCCGGCAAATCGCCGCGCTCGATGGCCTGACGCACGACGGCGTCGATCAGGGCCAGCCGCTCGGAGGAGATGCCGAGGGTTTCGGGAACGGCGGTCGGCAGCGGCAGTTCGGCAGCGGGAGCGGGGACCGGCAGGAGCAACGTTAGGATCGCGAGCGGCACAAGCAGGCAGAGGCGGTGCGGTTGCATGGGAGAGTCCGATTCTGCGGCGCTGAAGGAAGGGAGAAAAGATCGCGGCCGGGCGTTTCAGTCAAGCATGTCGAGGAGCCCCTGCATTTCGCCGGCGGCGTGGGTGTCGCCGTTCTTCAGGGCGATGGGAATGCCGCTTTGCAGCGTCGCGCGAGCCTGCGTCAGCTGCCCGAGACGCTGAAGGGCACGAGCTGCCTGATGGTAGGCGGCGATGTGCTCCGGAGCGTGGGCGAGCAACTCCTGAAAGGTGCGGACTGCCTGCTCGTCGTTGCCCTCGCTGACGTGTTCCATCGCGAGCATGTAAAGCAGTTCCGGATCGTGCGGTTCGTCGGCGAGCATCGCCTGGAGCTTTTCTTTGCGTGTTTTCGCAGTCATGGTCGGCCTCTTGGGAGAAAGTTCCCGGTCAAGCCCACGGGTGGCTACCCGTGGGCTTCGTCGTTGTACGTCGCCCGTGGTCGCCGGACAACCGCCGGCACAGCCCGCAACCTCGGCACCTCCGGCACCGCTCGCCAACCTCGCCAGTTGCGTCGTCCCGGCAACAGCCGTACCGCCGTCCTGGGAAGCGCTGAGAACCTGGCGAGGGTGGCGAAGGTTCCTTCAGCGGCCACGCGACCGCGTCCGAAATGTGGTTAGTCAAGCCTACAGGTGGCCACCCGTGGGTTTGCAGCCTGCCTGCGTCCAGGGACTACGGATTACGGACCACCCCGCCGAGGACTTCATGAAGTCGCACCGCTTCTTGCTGTTGCTGCCGGTCGCCCTGTCCTTGCTTCTCGCCAATCGGCCGTCGGTCCCTGCCCAGGAGCAGGGCCAGACCGTCGAGCCGCCGCGGGAGATCATCTCCAAGCTCGCCGCCCGCCGGAGTGCGGTCGTCGCTCTCGTCGAGCGCGTCCGCGGTGCCGTCGTCAACATCCACAGCGAACGCACCGTGCAGGCGGCCCCGCCCGCCGAGCAGTTTGGCGTCACGCCGTCGCAGAGCCGCATCAACGGCATGGGCACCGGCATCGTCATCGACCCGCGCGGCTACATCGTGACGAACCATCATGTCGTCGAGGACGTCAACGTCATCCGCGTCAAACTCAACGACGGCGTCGCGCAGAATGCCCTGGTCGTCGCGCGCAGTCACGAGGCGGACCTCGCCCTCCTCAAGATCGAGCCGAGCCGTCCCCTCTCGGTCATGCCGCTGGGCACGGCGCAGGATTTGATGGTCGGCGAGACCGTGGTGGCGATCGGCAATCCCTACGGCTACGAGCACTCGGTG
>DASPXY010001723.1:0-7451 GCA_035637055.1 Gemmataceae bacterium
GCGTGGCGTGCGCTGGGCAGCGGCCTGAAGGTCTTCATGGTGCAGTACATCAAGGGTAAGTGGAAGACCGGCGAGAAGAAACTGGCCGACCTGCTGCGCGCTCACGCGGACCATCTCGGGCTGGACATCGAGATCCGTCCGATGGGCGACGGTTTCACCTGGATCACGCAGAACCGCGAGCAGGACATCGCCACGACGCGCGAGATCTGGCAGGTGAGCAAGGAGGCGATCACGTCGGGCAAGTATGACCTGGTAATCCTCGACGAGATCAACGTCGTGATGAGCGAGCGCCTCGGCTACCTCGACCCGCAAGAGGTCATCGCGGTACTCAAGGCGCGCGATTCGGATCTGCACGTCGTCCTGACGGGTCGCGGGGCACCGCCGGCGATTTGCGACTTTGCCGACACGGTCTCGGAGATTCAGGCGGTCAAGCACCACTACAAGGCCGGCGTCAAGGCGCAACAGGGCATCGAGTTCTGAACGCTCAGGTAAGAACGGAGGAGCATTTGTCCGGGCTCGCAAGGTCAGCGATGGACAACCCGCGCTGACCTCGCGAGCCCGGACAAGCTGTCCTTGGCTTCGGGACGGGCCGGGCGTAGAATGAAGTGTCGGCAAAAAGGCTTTCATTTCATTGCATTGCACGCCGACACCCTTTTGGGCTTACCCTCGCGTCCGGGGTGCGCACCCCCCGAAGGTGCCGCAACCGGTCACCGTACCCTGGCTGGTGCCATTCCACCTGAGACCGCCAACTCCGCCTGCCGCTCCCTTGTTTGCGAGGATACTCCCGTTGATGATGAGGCGTGGCGTTGCTGGAACTACTTGTCGGTCAGGTGCAGGGGCGGCATTTCGTTCTCTCCCGGTTGCACCTGGAAGCGCAGGCCGGAGGTCTTCGGCCGGCTGTAACGGGCGGGGAGCAGGTTGCGCGCCTTGACCTCTTCCCGGCCCCACGCGGTTCGCTCGCGTTGCTCCACAGTCACGGCATACTCGCCCGCAGGCGCCCCGTCGTCCGGCCGCTCGCTCGTCAGGCTGAAGCGACCCTCGGCGTCGGTGTAGGCGAGCGGCTTCTGCACATTCACCGACTGGGGTTCGAGCGGATGGAACACCACCTGGGCGCCCTTCACCGGCTTGCCGTTGTAGAGCACCTGCCCGCGGACCGGGTGCATCGGGACGCGGTCGCCCGAGGAGCAGCCGAGCGCGGCCGCCGCCAGCAGAGCGAGCACGCGGCAGGGCTGAAGGAGCGGGTTCACACACGAGCCTCAAGGGGATCATTCGCTGGGGACGGGCTCACCACCGGCGCGGGTGGTCAGGGCCGCCAATGTCCACAGGTTGGTGCTCTCGCCCAGGAACCGGACCGAGCCATCGGCGAAGGCGAAGTTGGCCCCGCCCTGGTGGAAACTGTAGTAGCAGTGGCCCCACTCGTTGGAGTTATTGATGCCCATGACGCCAGGGATCGGCCCAAAGGCGGGATCCCAGGAAGCGCGCTGGCCGATCGTGTAGGGGTTGCCGGTGCTCGCCCAGGCGCCGGCCTGGGCGCGGACGCGAGGGCTGCTGGTGAAGTCCACCGGGTATCGGACTCCGCGTCGCCACACATCCTCGCGGCCGGCGCACTCCCCGATCATGATGGTGTTGGAGGTGCCATCCTTCACGTCGCCCAGGCGGTTGCTGCGGTTCGTGGCCGCGTCGTACCAGGCGATGACGCCACGCAGGTCCGCCGCCGAAAACTGTTGCCCCGGCGGCAACGCGTTATTGATGTCGAGGTGGACGCCGGTGGGGACGAAGTAGTCGCCACACGCTCCGGTCTTGTTGGGCGGCGTGGTCTCCGGCTTGTCCTGCGTGCGGTTCTGGATGGGCGAGGCGGGGCACTGCATGATGGACAACTGCGTGGCCACAATCTGACGATTCGGCGGCCGCCACCAATCCACGGTGTAGTCGAACCCCGCGATCAGGTTCCTCTGTTCCAGGTAAGGCAGGATGAACACCGCCCAGTTGTGCCCCGGCGGCGTGCTGACCTGATCGGGGTAGGTCAGGGGGAGCTGGCGCTTGGCATTCTCATAGTTGTGGCAGGCCAGGGCGAGCTGCTTGAGGTTGTTACCGCACTGCAGACGGTCGGCGGCGGCGCGCGCCTGCTGCACGGCAGGGACGAGCAAACCGACGAGAATGCCAATGATGGCGATTACCACCAGGAGTTCGATCAGCGTGAAGGCGAACCGACCGCGTTTCGCACGGGCAAGGGACGTTCTCATGGGAGAGTCCTCCAGCATCCATACCGTGGCGTCATCCGCACCCAACGGAACACCTCTCGCCTTATTGTGCCCGGATCTTCCACAGGAGGCAAATGCTTTTTGGTAGCAGGATTGGGAGGCAGGGGTCAGGACAGGAGCCAGCGGTCAGCGCTCGCGTGGTGCTGCTTTCTGACTCCTGACCCCTGATCCCGGACTCTACGAGAGCAGGTGAGTGGGACAGCCGCCATAGGCGCGGCCAGCGAGGAGGCGCTCGCGCTTCATCACGACGCTATGGGGGGTCACGTAGGTCCGCGCGCCGATGTCGGCCCCGTAGAGGAGCACCGCCGAGTTCCCAACCGTCGCCCCGCGGCGGATTTTGACCCGGTCGATCTTCAGGACGCGATCCTCGAAGGTGTGCGCCTGGAACAGACAGCTGACCGTCACGCCGTCCTCGAATTCCAGCATATCCGGATCGACAACATGCGCAAAGCCGCTGCCGAGGACGACGTTGCGCCCGATCCGCATGCCCATCGCACGCAAATACCAGTTCAGCCAGAGTGTTCCTTCGAGGGCGAGGAGTGGAGTGCGTGCATAGAAATCCCAGGCAACGTACAGGAAATCCCAACGACTGCACCAGCACGACCACAGCGGATGCTGGCCGGGACGGACGCGTTGGAGGAGGAACCACTTCAACACCAGCACCAGCAAACACATCGCCGCGACGGCCCCGAAGTGGAGCAGCGGCACAACGACCAGCAGGAGGACACCGAACGACACCGTTGCCTCCGCGCGGACCAGGAGGTGGAACCAGACGAGCAGGAGCAGCACCGGCGCCAGGGGAAGCGCAAAGCGGAGCAGTTCCCAGAACACGCGGTTGATGTACCGGATGAGCGAAGGATCATGCGTGAGGCTCCGGTCGCACTCGACCACTTCGCGATTGGGAAGTTCAAACGGAGGATGGCCGAACCAGGAAGTACCGGGACGGATGACCTTGTCGTCCGCCGCGGTGCAGACGCCGAGCAGGATATCGTCCGGGAGTTGTTGCCCGGCGCCGATCACAACATGATTGCCCAGGAAGGTGTTCTTCCCCAGGCGCACGGGGGCGAGGGTCACGGTCCCGCGATGGACGACCGGCCCGCCAAGATAAATGCCATCGGCAAAGAAGGTCTCCGAACCGATCTCGATGAGTTCGGGAACGATGTCGATGATCGAGCTAATCTCGCAACCGCGGCCGATCCTCATGCCGGCGCAGCGCAGCCAGACGGGCCAGAGCAACGTGCCGCTCAACCAGGCGCTCGCCGACTCGACGACGCCCCCCTTGAGCCACACGCGCACGTAGGCCGGACTCCAGCGGCTGATCACGCCCGGCCGGACACGGCCCACCAAACGCATGGCGAGGGCCTGGAAGACCAGCATCAACGGCACCGAGAGGATGATGAACGTGGCCCCCAGCAGGAATGCGGAGGACTCCAGCAGCGTATCGAAGAGTGCATCGGCGCCGCCCGTCAGGTCTGCCCCAAGCGCGAGGGCCAGCGCCAGGGCGAGGGCCTCCAACGGCAGGGCCACGAAGCACCCGAGGGCGACACGTGCCAGGAGGAGCATCACGCCATGCTTGCCTGGCGACAACTCCTGTTGCCCCTCCGGAAGCGGCGGTTGCGGAGGCGCCTGGCCGGCGGGCTTCGCTAGGATGCCAGCCCAGCGCTCGCCGCGCGGAATCCGTCCACCGCGCGGCAAGAAGGAGAGCGCCGTCAGGTAGGCATCCGTTTCGAGGTGAGTGTCGCCCGCGACGCCGGCGCGGACCTCCAACGTGCTGCCGTTTTCGAGCGTGATCGGCCCGACCACAATCTGGCCGTCTTCGAGTTCGACGAGTCGCAGCGCGGCATCCTGGCTGACCGTTACATCGTCGCCGATATCGAGCAAATCCCAACCGCCCTGCAGCAGATTGACGCCGCGATGGATATGAACGCGCCGGCCGATGCGTGCCCCAAGCGCTCGCAGTACCAAGTGCTGGAACATGGTACCTTCGAGCAAGCGCCACGGCACGAGGCGAACCGCGTGCTGCACGATCCAGTTGCGGACGTAGAAACTGCCCCAAACGGGAGCCCGTAAGGGGCGATAGCGACCGATCAAGAGTTTCTTGACGAAGACGGCCAGCGCCACCGTCAAGCCGGTGTAGGCGAACAGGCCGGCGAAATAGAAGACCGGAGACAGCAGCAAGAGCGGCACCAGTCCCAGGCTGTGTGTCAGCTGCGGGAGAACGTGAAACACCAGGAGGTACGCGAGCGGCGCTCCCAGCATCAATTTCACGAGCAAGCAGAGCGTCTGCGCGAGCGTCGCCAGAACAGGGTGGCCCGGTGGAGGTGCCGGTGCCTCTGCGACAGCAGCGGGCTGCGCGGGGGCGGTGGACCGAGCGCGTGCGGCCAGCCCGGCGACCGTGCGAGTTTCATAGAGATCGCGAACCGTGAGCGACGCCGTCGCCGGATCGTCCCGCAGCAGCGAGATCAGCCCCGCCGCCAGAAGCGAATCGCCTCCGAGATCCTGGAAAAAGTCCTGCTCGACCGAGACAGCGTCGTTCATCCTGAGAGTTTGGCGGAACGCCAGCGCCACCTTCTCTTCCATTGGATTGCGCGGCGAAACCAACGCCCCGTTCCCATCGAAACCATGTGCTTCCAGGATGGGAAGCGCTTTCCGATTCAATTTGCCGCTGACGGAGGTTGGCAGTCGGTCGAGCACTCCGAAACGACAGGGAACCATGTACGCGGGCAACACCTTCGCCAGATAGTTTTTCAGATCCTCGAATGCGGGAGGATTGGCGCCCTCCTCGGAGACGATAAAAGCTACGAGTCGTTGTTGCGCCCCCTCGCCTTGCACTCCGCACGCCGCCTCACGAATCCCGACGCACTCCGTCAGCCGCGATTCGATCGCCTCCAGTTCGATGCGATAGCCGCGAATCTTGACCTGCGAATCGATGCGGCCGTGGAAGGAATAGGTGCCATCGAGTTCGCGGCGAACGAGATCACCCGTGCGATAGATGCGTCCCAGGCGCGGGTGCAATGGGAACTTTTGAGCGGTCAATTCGGGAGAATTACGGTAGCCGCGCGCCAGGCCAACACCGCCGATGCAGAGTTCGCCCAGTTCTCCGTCGGGTACTTCCGCAAGGGTGGCATTCAGCACCCAGGCACGCATGCCGGGAACCGGACGACCGATCGTGATGGGATCGCCCGGCTCAATCTGGCCGCGCAGCGAGGTGACTGTCGTTTCGGTTGGACCGTAGTCGTTCACCAAACAACGCCCGCGTCCCCAGCGCTCGGCGACATCGTGGGTCAGGGCCTCGCCGCCGACGTGGAGCAGACGCAGATCCGGCAACTCGCCTTCGGGATCTTCGCAGCCCGTCGTCCGCAGCAGCGTCGGCGGCGGGCAGAACATCGTCAAGCGTTCGCGCCGCAGCCAGGGCACCAGGTCCGGCCCCAGGCGCGTCGTCTCGTCGTCCATGACCACGAGCGTCGCGCCGGCGGCGAGAGCGAACCAGGTTTCCTCGACGGAAGAATCGTAAGCGGGCGAGGAGTTCTGCCCGACTCGATCCTGCGGAGTCACGCCGAGGGTCTGTAGATCGCCATGCACGAGGTTGACGATACTGCGATGCTCGATCATCACCCCCTTGGGCTGGCCCGTCGTCCCCGACGTGTAGATGAGGTATGCCAGGCTGCTCGGGGAAAGCCAGGGCGGTGTCGCGGGTGCAGGACGGTACCCGCGCAGGCGTTTCTGCCACTCGATCACGTTGAGCACATCGTTGACGTCGGGTTTGAGCTGACGAACGCGGGCCAACCCCTTCTCATTGGTCAGGACCGCAACGGCCTGGGCGTCGTCGAGAATGTTGCGCACCTGTCCGTCAGGGAACGCCGGGTCGATGCAGGTGTAGGCCGCGCCGGCTTTCAGCACCGCGAGCTGTGCGAGATAGAGATGCTCCGATTCGCGCGGCAGCAGAATCGCGACGATGCATTCTTCCTGAGTCACCAGTTCGCTGAGGCGGTGAGCGAGGGCATCGGCTTGACGGTTGAGTTCCGCGTAGGTGATGAGCCGGCGCTCCGGGCGTCCGGAGGCAGGCGGGGCGTCGATGGCCGTGCGCTCCGGCCAGCGGCGAGCGGCGTGCTCGAAGAACTCGTGCAGCAGTGTGGCCTTCGTCGCCGATGGCCGCTCCGCCTGGGGCGCCATCTGCTGAGTGCCCGGGATGCTCACAATAGACGTCATTCTGGGAATTTTTGAGAGAGTAAATGAATCAGATGCCGGCCACGGTGGGAGCGCTCGGTTCCCGGAGGATCCAACCTTCACGACCTCAAAGCCTTGGGGCCTGCTTCGCGCAAGCGCGGAGACGGCTGCCGGACGTTTTTCGTACGTCCGCGAGCGGGAAGCTCAAGAGAGATCCTGCGTGATAAAGGTGAGAGGATTAACCCCGTCTTGGGGAAAAAGTACCGCAAGTCTCCATTCCTTCGTGGCGAGATTTCTCCTGTTCAACCCTTGCCCGGGCGAAGTGAACTTGCGTATACTATAACGACCCAGCAAATCGTCGTTGTCGGGGGATCTTCCCAGATTCCATCTTTTCCGACAATCCGAAAAACCATGTCCAGTTTTTCGGCAGTTTTACGATTTTTTTCATTCGGCGGTCGCGTGCGCGCCCGAGGCATAAAGTCTCTTTTCCCATCCCCTTAGGAGGTTGCAGCTATGTTCCGACACCTGAAACCAGTGTAGCAGGGCGGGCGGCAGTCGCGGAAGCGTCGCGCTCGGCTGGAGGTGGAACGATTGGAGCGGCGGGACGTGCCGGCGACGCACGTCTGGGATGGCGGCGCCGCGGACAACCTGTTCAGTTCGGCGGAGAACTGGTCGGATGACGTCGTGCCCAAGGCAGGGGACGACATCCTCTTCGATGGCACGAGCACCAAGGCGGCGATTGTGGACGCGGGCTTTGCGGGCACGGTCGCCAGCATGGAGATTGACCCCGCCTATGCCAGTATGATCGACTTGCAACGGGACTTGACCGTCACCACCAAACTCTTGCAGACGGGCGCCACCCTCATCGGCGCCGCCGACCTCATCTTGCCTGAGGGCAGTGTGTGCAACTGGTTCGGGGGCACGTGGACCGGGAAAGGCAGCGTTGCCATTGCCTCGGGGGCGTCCTTGAATATCGCCGGCCTTGGCTCGAAGGGGTCAGCCGATCCGCTGGCCCTCGTGGGG
>DASPXY010001724.1:0-13736 GCA_035637055.1 Gemmataceae bacterium
ACGTCATCATCGACTCGCAGAGGGACGAAGGGCCGTTGCAGTTGGTGGCCTATCGCCACACACCGAAGGGCTACGTGCCCCTGCCGGCGGACGCGCGCGGGCGGTTGCCGTTGGAACCGCTGGGGCTGTATCTGCTCGTGATGGGTGATCGCGTGGCCGTCTTCGACGCGGAGACCGAGACAGAGCTTGGTGATTATGTCGCCGTCTACGAGCAACTGAAATCTGAGATCCAGGCGCGCGAGGCGGCGGAAAAAGCTCGCGCGGAAGCCGAAACGGCGCGCACAGAAGCCGAAACAGCTCGTGCGCAGGCGGAAACAGCTCGCGCAGCAGCCGAAGCGGGTCGCACGCAGGCGGAAACGGCGCGTGCGCAGGCGGAAACGGCGCGTGCGGAGGCCGAGCGGCTCGCCCAGGAGCAAGCGCAAGCTCGGGCAGCGGCTGATCGCCGCGCCCAAGAACAAGCCGAAGGCCGGCTTGCGGCCGAAGCACGCTTGCAGGCATTGCAGGCCGAACTGGAACGCCTGCGCGGCCAGGCCGGGTGATTGGGCGTTGCCGCTATCTGTTCGCCCGCAGTTCAGGAATGACCTTGCGCAACTCGGCGATGGCGTTGTCGGTGATCTGCGTATCGCCCACATCGAGAGTGCGCAACCGTGTCAGCCCGCGCAGGTGGACCAACCCGGCATCCGTCACCTTGGTCCTGAAAAGCCCCAACGACTCCAGGTTCGTCAGGCCCTTGAGGTGGGCCAGGCCCGCGTTTGTCACGGCCGGCGGCAGGGACAATGCCTTGAGTTGCGTCAGTCCGGTGATGTTTTCCAGGCCGGCATCGGTCACCCCGGTGAGTGACAGGGTCAGTCCGTGGAGCCGTCGCAGCTTGGCGAGGTGCTTCAGCCCCGCACCGGTGAATCCTTTCAGTTGACCGAAATCCAGCCATTGCAAGCGCTGCAACGAGGCAAGGTGAACGAAACCGGCGTCCGTGATCCTGCCCGGCAGACTGAGTCCTTCCATCTGCGTCAACTCCTTGATCCCCTCCAAACCCGCGTCGGTGACGCCGGTGCCACTCAGACGAAGGTGCTTGACGAAGAGCAGCGGTTTGAGGTGTTTCAACCCCGAACCAGACACTTTTGGGAGATTGCCGAGGTCCAAATTGCCCAACTCGGTCAGCGCCCCGAGGTGTTCCAGTCCGCCGTCCGTCAGGTTCGGGCTGCCAAGCCGCAAGTTGGCGAGGTTTGCCAGACCCTTGAGATGTCCCAGGCCGGCATCGTCCACGCTGGTGTTGTCGAGGTCGAGCACGTTCAACCCCTTCATCCCTTCGAGGTGGGCCAGGCCCGCGCCGCCGAGCTGGTTGTTCTGGCCCAGGAACAAGCGCTTCATCTCCACCGCGCCCTTGAGGTGAACCAGACCGGCATCCGTGATCTGGGTGTTCAGCAGGTGCAACTCGACCAGGCGGGTCATCGCGGCGAGATGCTGCATCCCGGCGTCGGTGATGTCGCCGTTTGACAGCTCAAGCACCTGCAGGTTGACGAGGCCTTTGAGGTGAGCCACCCCGGCATCGCCGATGCGACGGCCGAGACGCAACACCGTCAACTTGGTCAAATCCTTGAGGTGGGCCAGTCCCGCGTCGGTTACCCTCTCCGTGTTCCGCAAGTTCAGGATCTTCAGGTTCGGCAGTTTGGCGAGGTGAGCCAGGCCGGCATCGGTGAGGTTCCGCCAGCCACCCAGGTTCAACTCCTCCAGCGCGGTGAGCGATTGCAAGTGCGCCAGGCCGGCGTCGGTGAAGCGCTCCCCCATTTCGAGGTCAAGCTGGCGTAGTTTCGGCACGTGTTTGAGGTGGACCAGGGCGGCATCGGTCAACTTGCGGGCATCGACCAGATCCAGAGACACGAGCGCCGGCACCGCCTTGAGCTGGGCCAAATCGGCATCCCTGGCCTGCTCGAAGACGATGAGTTTCAGGTTCTTGGGATCCCCCTCCAGATCGCCCAGTTTGCGGATGTCCGTCACCCCCTGCGGCGGAGCCTCGCCGCCCAGCAGTTCAGCCGCCTCCCACAGGCGCACCTCCCGTTGCCCTGACCCCCACGCGACCAGGAAGGTGCCGCCGGGCGAGAAGACCGGATGGCTCCCGAGGCTCAGGAAGCGAGGCTTCACTGGGATCTTGCTGAGATTGGCCTGGACGTCCCAGAAGTGAAGCCGCGTGTAACTACTCACGGCTGCCAGGATTTTGCCGTCCGGCGAGAAGGCTGCGCCCATAAGACCGACCTCACCAGCGGGCAGTGTCCGCACCGTCCGCGTCTGCAGGTCGAGCACCTGGAGCGAGTCCTTGTTGCCGGCAGCGGATCCGACCGCAAGGAATCTGCTGTCGGGAGAGAACACCAGTTTGCCGCCCTCCATCCCGACATCCACATGCCAGACGCGCTTGCCTGTCTTGGCGTTCCAAAGGGTAACCTCTTTGTTGAACATGGCAGTCGCGAAGGTTCGACCGTCCGGCGCAAAGGCAAGGCCCAGGACAGGAGCCTCGGGTGCCGGGAACGCGGCCTTCACTGCGCCGGTCTGGACGTCCCAGAGGGCGAGGGCTCCGGAGCCGAAGTCCGCCTTCCCGGGGGCGGCGAGCGTCTTTCCGTCTGGGGAGAAAGCCAGGGCGTAGACCCAATCGGCGGTTTCCGGGAGTACCCGCTTCCCCTGTCCCGTCTTCGCGTCGCGGATCGTGATGCCTTCCCGCTCCACAGCCGCCGCCAGCAGGCCCCCGGCGGAGAGATCGATGGCCCGGACCGCGTCACTCTGGGGTTGCGCCCAGAGGAGCTTGCGCGTCGCGACCTCCCAGACCGCGAGTTTCTTCGCAATGCCGCAAGCGAGCAGTTTCCCATCCGGCGAAAGGGCCATGCAGGCGACCGAGGCGGGCTCGTCCGCGAGGACGAAGGTCGCCAGGGCCGAGTCGTTGCCCGGACCGCGCGGCGCTTTGCGGAGTTCGCTGAGAAGTTGTTGCTCCTCGGCGTGACGTGCCAGGCGCTGTTGCTCACGCTCGCGCGTCAGGCGGTTGGCCGCTCCTGGCGGCAGAGGGTCCAGGTTCGGGTCGTCCTCCACCGAAAGCTTCTTGTGCTTCTCTCCCCCCTGTCGGACGATGTTTGGGATCGGGCGGCCTGGCTCCTTGCGGTCGAAGACGCCTACGGCGACCATCGTCGCCATGCCCAGGTACAGGAGAACCACAACCCCAACACTGATCCCGACGGCATCCACGAACGACCGTCGACGGGTCGGCGCACGCTCGCGCGGTGGGCGGGAGCGGCTGTCGCCTCGTTCAGGCTCTTCCTTCGGGGGAGGCGGCTTGGGGCGAGCTGTGACCCGTTGCGGGGCTGGGGCTGCGACCGCCTCCGGTAGCTCCTCAACCTGGTCAGTGACCTCGGCCTCGGGCTCGGGCATGGGAACGCGACAGACCTCGCCGCAGTTGGGGCAGCGGATCTTTTTCCCCGCCAGGGCGAGGTTCGCGAGTTGGAGCGTTTTCTGACAACCCGAACAGGTAAAGCGAATCCCAGACATCGTGTTCCTCCGCCGCGCCCAACCGGAGCGCCGAGCGTTCATGGCTTGTGCATCTGTCACAGGTCCGCCGCGAGAGCACCGTCGGGCGCGTGTGCTGCCCCGCGCACGCAGAGGGCCAGCAACCCGGCGATGCTCAGCAACACGACCGCGGGCAGAAACAGGACGTTGACGGTTTCCGGCCCCAGGACGATGATTGGTCCGGCAACCGCCGCGAGTAACAGGGCGCCGCCGCTCTTGCCGCGGTGCATCATCGCCAGCACACCGCCGACAATGCTCAGCGCCAGACCAACGAAGAGGAAGAGGTACGCCTTGTTGCGGCGCCTCAGCCCGTCAAGTTCCACAAGGAGTCGGTTCCGGTCAGCCGGGGTGCGGAGAGGATCGGCACGCACGATCCGGATGGCCTCGTCAACCGTGGTAGCGGCCGCAACCTGGGCCACCTTGGTCGCGGCCGCTTCGAGCATCCACAGGGAGCCGACTCCTCCCGAGATCAGACCGCCAAGGATCGCGAGAACCAACACGGCGATACGCATTCCGACCTCGTTGGGTCTGTGGTGTGGTGGGTCGGTGGGTCGCCCGCGACAGGGCACGGCGACTCACCGGGGTGGGCGAGTGTGGTGTGAGGAGATTGTCGCAGGTTTTGCGGCACTGTCAACAAGCTGACGCTGGAAATCGCCGTCACGCAGGAGCGGTGTAATCGCCGCGCAGGAAGCCGCTATCCTTCGGCGCGTCATACGAAACGTCGAGATCCGGCGTCTCCAGGCGGCGATGGCCCTTGACGCGCGACTCCAGCGCCACGTCGAGAATGCCACCCGTCAGCAGCGTGCGCTCAACCGGGTACGGTGGCCGGCCGCTGTTCAGGAACTCCTCGATCCGCACCGTCAGCGCCTCCAGAAACGCGGCGCCTGGCGGCGGCGGCAGGTAGAATAGCGTCGAAACGGGTCGCTTTTCTCCCTCAATGCGAGCGGCGAACGTCGTATCATCGACATGGCCGTTGAGCAGCAGCACGGTGGCCCGTAGACCGTCGCGATATTCCACGAGGTAGGCCACGGGCCCGCGCGGGAAACTCGGTCGGCCCGGCGGCGGCACGAAATGACGGCAATTGGTCTGAACATCGCCGACGTTGCGCGACGGACTGCGGCCAAGGGCGTGTTCCAGCAACTCCCACGACCAGACACCCGAGTCGCCTGCCTTCCAGACCGCGTCGCCCTCCAAACACTGCACGGCGCGCACGCCCTGCTGTCCGCGAGCCCGCCGTTCGATCATGCACTGCAGCGCTTCCAGGGCGTGGATGCCATAGATTTCCACCTCGCCGCGCGATGCCACCAGCGCCTCGCGCACACGCGCCCCCAGCGGCAACTCGACTTCAGGTCGCCGCCAGGTGATCGGCAGGCTGGAGCCGGCGAAGAGCGGAAAGCCGAGCTTGCGCGCCGTCTCGACCATCGCCCGTCCCTGCTTGCGGTCGTGCGACAGGTGCTTGTCGCAAAAGACCGGCACACTCCGCCCCGACTTGCGAAAGACGGCGGCGATCCTCTGGAACATTTCATGGCGCGGATAGAGCTTTTGCCCGCGATCGTTGTAGGGGTAGTCGCCGTGTTCACCGATCAGCAGCACGCCGTCCACGGAGAGCTTGTCGCCGCCGAGGGTGAGGGCACCAGCGATGTCGGTAAAGAGCGGGAACTTGTGAGTGCGTGATAGCTCCTGGCTGAGGTCGCCCTTGTGCTTCTGCTGCTCGACGTGCATGCCGGCAATTGCCCAATCCGGATGGTGGAAGGTGCCGTTGCGCAGGTAGCCGTGCAGGAAGCGTCCGCAGATGTGGTAAGCATGGGAGAGGTAATGGTAAGCCGTGGTGACGACGGCGAGGCGACGGCGCGGCTTCTGCGTGCGCGCCGGCGGGCGGCTGCGCGGCGCCGGTCGCGGTTCGCCGGCGCGTGCCGCTCCCGCGCCGACGGCGGCAACACCGGCCGCGCTGGCCTGCAGGAATTTGCGACGTGAAAGGTCGTTGAAGGGTGCCGGCATGGGGGTCTCCTGGTGCGAGGTATTACTCCCTTGATAGTCAAACCCTGGCTCCGCATCGACCCCCCGACCCGTTCTCCTCTTCTCCCCTTCTCAGCGTGCTGCCCGGCGTGGTAAACTACGAACAGGCGAGTGGGAGCAAAATGGGTTTCATCTCATACCACTGAGACCCCTTGTTCGCCCTTGCCGAAGGATCGGGGTGTGCGCCGACCCCGGCTGCCGGTTCCCGGAGGCATACGCGAAGGCAGTGGGCGGGAGCGGATACCTGCTTACTGGGACGAAGTGTCGCCAACATTCTTCCTTGCGATGAGCCGAAGTGCGGCGTGGAGCGGCGCGAGATAGTAGAACATCCAACCACACCATATCACAATAGCTCAGCGGCGGGCCACTTGACCTGGGTCTGTCCGAGTTGACTCAGATGGCCCGTCCGCTGTAGCGTTTGGATCGGCTGTCTTTCTTCAAAAAGCTCCCAGCCCGTTGATTTTCCGCGGCGGCGAACTGTCGCAGTTTCAAGCCCCTCCACGGCATTATTTGCTCGGGAGCTTGAGATCGTAGAATGTCAGCACACCGTTAGTACCGCTGGAAGTGCCATAGGCCAGTTTCCGGCCATTGGCGACAAAGGCGAGAACGCTTGGTGGCGCGGCACCAGCATTCGCGAGCGGAGCGGCGAACTTCTCGACTGGGACATACGACTTGGCGTTAAAAACGGACCCTTCTTTGCCCGTGCAGGCGAACAGGAGCGGCAGGTCGGGGTGGACGGCGAAGCCGCTCGGGTAGGGGCCGGTCTCCAACTCGCCCAACTGCGACTTCATGTCGGCGGTGCTGTAAAGCGGGATGCTGTAGTGTTTCTTCCGATCCATGTCCGCCCAACCCCCGCCGGCAACGACGCCGAACGCCTTGCCGTCCGCGGTAATTTGCACGCCCTTGACGTTGATGAGGCTGGCGCGAAGGCTTCGGAAGGTCTCCCCCCTGACGAGCTTCGTGCCGTTGATCGTGTATTTCGTAATGTCGGTGGTGGCCTTTCCGTCGATGACCGTGCAGAGAAAGGCTCCCTTGGGATCGGCCGCGAGGAACGTCCCCTGAGCGTCCGTCTTGGTCGAGGTGCCCTGCGCGTCGATGGCAGTCACCTGGCGAGTGGTGGTGCTGGCGAAACAGAGGCCCTTGACCACGATGAGGTTGCTGACCGGGCCGCTGGCATTCCCCGTGGCCAGTTCTTTGCCCGTGTTGGTATCCAGCACATGAACCACGCCCGAGGCTTTCTGGGCCACGAAGAGAACCTTGTCGCCCCAGGCCATCTGGGTCGGTTGGAACTCGACCGCGACCCGCTTCGTTTCCTTGCCGGCGACGGTGTCGAAATAGACCAGCTCCGTTTTCGCGGTCAGCGAGACGACCAGCGTGGCACCGTCGGGGGAGACCGCGAACCCGCCCATGGCCGGAAGCTTGAACGTGGCTTCTTGCCCAGGGCTGCCGCCGACAAACACGGTCGCCACGACCGCGACCCACCCGACCCTCATCCAGCTCTTGCTCATGAATCACCCTCCGGTTGAAACGGCGATCCGGGCGAGGAGGAAAACCGCCCACTTAATGAACCCGCATCGCCGAATAGTGCCTTCGCTGGGCCATCGACCTTGCTACACTTGCGCCGCCGAACGAAAAGGCTAAGCTGCCGGGGCCGCCTGCAAGGACATCGAAGCTCGGAAAGCCAGGATGGCGGCCCCGGTCAGCTTCAGCCGTTGGTTAGCCGACCCGCCGCCCCTCCGCCGCTTGCCAGTCGCTGAACGTATACGACCGCTTCTCACCAGCTTCCACCCAGGTCGACTCACGGCGTTCATAATCGTAGTGGAACCTCTTGTGATATGCCAGCGACCACGAAACTCCAATTAAAATTGAGCCGACGATGACTACCAAAAACGGGACTGTCAGCAACCAAAGTAGCGACCAGTCAAAGGTGCCAAAAAAGCCCCTATATGCGAGATAGGCCGGCACCCCGAGAAGCGCCAGGATACCGAACAACCAGAAGGTTCCTCCGATAGAATTGATCGCGTAGCCGACCGGCGTACATCGTTGCATACCAATGCGCTCAACCTCGTCGAACCATATCCTGGGGGCCAACCATATCGGGTCGGTAGACATCGCTTGCCTCGGCTAACCACTGTTTATCCTAACTGACGCCAGGCCACCGCTGTCTGCATATACACTGGCCCCTGTCTACATATGCACTTGTGCCTGTCTGGATATGCATCAGTCCTGTCTGGATATGCGCCAATGCAGAGTGCCCACCTCCCAATGAGGCCCAAGCCCTTCCTGGCCTCGTTGCCCCCATTGAACGCCCCTTCCGCCCCGCGTCAAGGTCAGCTGCTCCTTATTCCGAACTTTTTGAACTGCAAACCAGACTTCCCCGAAAGCACCGCGCCCGAGGAACCCCAACAAGCAGTACGGCCCGATCTTGGCACCCCCTGCGAATCGGGATGTTTCTGCTTCAGAACGAGTCACAAGTCGCACTCCCGTTTCGCCGAAGACGGGGAGAACCTCTCACAGCGGGGCGCGTTTCAGCACCACCGCCTTCTTCTTGTTGTTCTTCGACCAGATTTTCGGCGCTGCCTTGCCGGGATCGCTGAACAGCAGCGTCAATGTGTCGCCTTCGAGCGTGTAGATTCCCTCCCAGGCCAATCCCTTCCCTGGTCCGTCCACCGGCGTGGCGTAGATGCCGTGCGGCTCGCGCTTGAGTGCCAGGATGTAGACGCTCTCGGCGAGTTTCTGCTCGCCAAGCGTGATGATCATGCGGCTCCCCTGAAAGGTCACCTTGCCGCGGGTCTCGAAGTCGTGCGCCACCACCTTCTTCGCGACCCCGCTCTTGACGATCTCCCAGGTGCCCTCCAGGCGGGCGCGTTCTTGCTGTTCCTCATCCAGACGAGACGTCGTCGCGAGCATCCAGAAGCCGACCGTGAACGAGACACAAAGCCGTGCCAGCATGGTTTGGACCTTCGCGGTTGCGCGGAGCCCGTGTCAGAACCCCTCCCCCCAACCCCCTCCCCGAAACGGAGAGGGGGAGCAAGCAGAACGGCGTCTTTTCTTCTCCCCCTCTCCGCTTCGGGGAGGGGGTTGGGGGGAGGGGTTCAGCATTCACCCCGGCACGGATAAACCCCAGTCAGCCGCTCGGGTTTCGCCGTTCGTCACCCCGACGTCCGCCGCAACAGAAACAGCGTCAGGTCGTCCTGCAACTCCTTCGAGCGCGTGAACTGATCGATCTCCGTCTTGGCACGCTCGGCGCAGATTTCCAGCGGGGCCTTGGAGTCGAAGCCGGCCACAACCTGCTGCAAGCGCGGCAGCCCGAACATGCTGCGGCGCTCCGACTCCTTGGTCGGTTCCTTGGCCTCGGTGAAGCCGTCGGTGTAGAAGACCATCAATTCGCCGGGGGTGAGCGTGAAGCGGGCATCGGTCAGGGTCGCCAGACCGCCCGGATAGCCCAGCATGCGGCCGGTGCGATGGTTCAGCGGAGCGACGCGGCCGTCGGCGCGGCGGAGCAGCGGCAGCGGATGGCCGCCCGAGGACAGCACGACCTCGCCGGTCGTGGGCGTGTAAATCCCATGAGCCAGCGTGACGAACTGCCCCTGCGGATTGTCGGCGGCGAGGGCGTCGTTCAGCTTGATCAGAGTCGCCGCCGGGCTGTCCCCCGCAGCCCCGACGTGCCGGCAGAGGGTGTGGACCGCCACCATGAACAGCGCCGCCGGGATCCCCTTGCCGGAAACGTCGCCGACGAAGAACGACAGCCGCCCGTCGGCGAGCGGGAAGAAATCGTACAGGTCGCCCGACACTTCCCGGGCCGGCAGGACACGAGCGAACAACTCAAAGCCGGAATCCTTGAAGCGCTCGAACTCGGTCGGCAGGAAGCCCTGCTGAATCTCGCGCGCCAGCGCCAGTTCCTGATCCTGCCGCTCTTTCCGCAACAGTTCCTCGTGCAGGGCGGCGTTTTCGAGAACGACGGCCACCTGCAGGCCGATGGTGCTCAGGAGTTGCAGATCCTCCATGCGGAAGGGCTGGCCGCGGCGGAAGCGTTCGAGTTGGAGCACGCCGAGCGGGCGCCCGTTCTGGCCGAGCAACGGCACGCACAGCAGCGAATGGATGTCGAGGGTGAGGATGGTGTTGACGGACTGAAAGCGTTCGTCGCCCTGGATATCGTCGCTGCGGATACCGACGCCCTCGTCGAGAGCCTTCTTGACGATGGTGCGGCTGTAGAGGTGGCCGGGCGCGGCCTGACCGTCACGCAGGCGCTGGCCGCGCACCTCCAGACGATCCTCCTCGCACAGCAGCACGAGGGCGCGATCGGCATGCGGGAAGAGGTTCATCAGCTGGTCGAGCAACTTGGCCAGCAGTTGGCGCAGGTCGAGGGTGCGGGCGAGGTGCTGGGCGATTTCAAGGACGGCTTGCAGTTTCTGGGCCGGATCCTGGCCGTAAACGCTCCCGCTGAGGCCGCCGACGACGCTGACCTGATCGCGGATGATGAGGCTCGGCTCGGTCGTGGTGGGCGGCGGCGTGAGCGCGGACAGCCGCAGCCCGAACAGGTACGGGCCGATCTGGAGATGGTCCTGTTCGGTCAGGCGGACGCGCACGTGCGGGTTGAGGCGGGTGCCGTTGAGGAAGGTGCCGTTGCTGCTGTCGAGGTCTTCGAGGAAGTAACCGCCCTCGGCCTGCACGATCTGGGCGTGGTGACGGCTGACCGCCTTGGCGCTCAGGCAGATAGTCGCGTCGGCCTGACGGCCGAGCACGGTGATCGCCCCTTCCAGGGGATAGCGGTGGCCGACCTCGGGCCCTTGGAGCGTAAGCAAGATGGCCATGATGGTAGTTGTACCGCTTTCGGTGACAAGGTGACAAGATGACAGGGTGACAAGATGACACGAAAGCCGGCCGGTCATCTTGTCACTCGGTCATCTTGTCACTTTGTCGCCTTGTCACCGAAGTTGGCGGGCAGGAACGGCCCTCGCGGCCTGTTGGGCACCCAGGCGTTGCAGGCGTTGAGGATGGCATGGCGGAAGCCATCAGGTTCGGGGACGCCGCGGAGCGTCAGCACAACCTGTCCTTTCGAGATGATGTCCAGGTCGGCGGCGCGGAAGAAGTCGCTGTTCGCGTCGGTCTTGACGCGCACCTCGTCGATGTCGGCAAGGAGCACCTGCTGGCCCGGCTTGCCCTTGAGGCCGCGCCGGATCATCAGTCGCCGGTTGGTCAGGGTGTAGCGGCACGCGAGGAAGGGCAGCACCTTGCCGAAGTACCCAAAGAACATGACCAACCAGGCAAGCGGCGCGAGGACGATGGTCCGGGTCAGCACACGGCCCAGGCTCGCCATGCCGGGACTGCGCGCCACCGACGGCCAGGCTTCGCGGATGCGCGCCTCGCCCAACTCCGGCGGCACCACGCCCGTGATGGCTTGTTTCCGCACCGCCACCGGACGGAGCAGTTCCGGAACGCCCGGGCTTGCTGGGCTCGGCACATCTGGCATGGGCTCTGGTCCTCTCTGGCAAAAGGTCAGCGCTTCGCGTTCTTATAGATACGGACCGCGCACGGTTCGCCAAGGCTTCCGCGCCCAGACGACTGGCAAGGCCGTTTGTCTCTATGAGAGGTGTTCTAAGTAGCAAAAACTCAGCCGCGTTCGGCCGCGCGGGCTCGCTCCGCGACGATCTCCACGAGCAGCGGATGCGGCCCGAGCGGCTCCGCCAAGCGAAACTCGACCTGCGGATGTTCCTCGCTCAGCTGCCGGCGAATCTCGGCCAGGTCGCGGCGCACGTGCATCCCTGCCGACAGGAAATAAGGCAGCAAGATGACGCGCCGGGCCCCACGCGCCACGCACGCCGCTGCCGCCTGCGCAATCGTCGGCTCGGCCAGTTCCAGAAATGATACCTCGACGATCTCATATTGCCCGCGGCGCGCCATTGCTGCAGCGACGTGAGAAAGGTCCGCGTTCGCCTCCTCCTGCCGGCTCCCGTGCGCGATCAGCAGCAGGGCTTGCCGTTGTCGATCGTCGGCCACCGCACCTCTCCCCGAAATCAATTCCGCCGCTCACGTTCCAGCGGCGTCACCCACAGGTAGATGCGGTGGTCGCGGCCGCCTGGCGGCGTGAAGCTCAGTTCGCGCTTCGGCTTGACGCCCTCCATGTTGAAGTCGTGCGAAACGATGCGGCAGCCGGGCTTGAGTTTCTCCAGCTGCGGGATCAACTTGACGTTGAGCTGCGGCAGCAGATACAGGGTGATGACGTCCGCCTTGCTCAAATCCAGCTCGAAAATGTCGCCGAGCTTGATCGTCACCAGTTGCTTGACGTTGTTGCGTTCGACGTTTTCGAGCGATTCCTTGACGCGCACCGGGTTGATGTCCCAGCCGAAGGCGCGGGAGCCGTACTTCTTGGCGGCGGTGACAGGGATGCGGCCGTCGCCGCAGCCGAGATCGTAGACGATCTCGCCCTTGCGGACGTCGGCGAGTTCGAGCATCTTATCGACGACTTCTTGCGGCGTCGGCACGTAAATCACGTCAGGGTCGCGCAGCGGCTTGTCCTGGCTGCGCACTGCCATCGGCGCGGTCGAGAGCGGAGCGAGGAGGGGGGTGCCGATCACGAAGAACAGCAAAACGCGTCGCATGGCAGGATCTCCAGGGCGGTCAGAGTTTGATCTCCGGTTCGTCGGACGGCAACGTAGTTCCGGGTTGGCCTTCGGCCAATTTGCTTCGTCGCGAGAAGATGTAGAACGGTAAGCCCAGCAGCACGAGGACGGCGCCGACCACGCCGAGCTGGCGGGCGAACATGATGCCGCTGTAAAGCATGTACCCGCAGGTGACGCAGAAGAGCAGCGGCACGAGGGGGAACAGCGGTACGCGGAACGGCCGTTCGACGTGCGGCTCGTTGATGCGCAGCACGAACAACGACAGGCCCGCCATCAGGAAGAACAGCCAGAAGATCGGCGCGGAACACTGCAGCAAGGGGAAGAAGCCGCCGATGTACCACGCCTGCACCTTCTCAAAGCCCAGTTTCTGCAGGCCGTCGTTGATGACCTCGCGGCCCTGGGTGGTGCCGACCATAACTAACATGGTCAGGGTGAGGACCAGTTGCAGCAGGAGCGACCACACCGGCGTGCCCAGGGTCTTGTTCCACTTCCCCAGCGGCGCGAACAGGCTGTAATCGCTCCCAAGCGTGGAGTAAATGCGGGAGCTGGTGTAGATCAGACCGTTGACGGCTCCCAGGGCGGCGATCATCACGAGGATCGACATCACGATCGAGCCGTACTCGCCGAGCGTACCCGGCAGGAGTCCCAGCGTGTCCGCGGCGATGCGCTCGGACTCCTCGGCGCGCTCGGCGCCCAGGCCAAACAGGTAGGCCCCGTTGACCAGAACGTAGAGGAGTGCGATCAATGCCGTGCCCCCCAGCAAGGCACGTGGCAGGTTGCGGTCGCGCTCGCGCACCTCGGCAGCCACGAACGCAGCGTCGTTCCAGCCGCCGTAGGCCAGCATGATCAGGATCATCGGGCCACCGAGTGCCAGGAGAACCCGCCAGTCAAACAGCTTGGTCGTCTTGACCTGGGCCACCGGCTCCTCTGCCGGGGCGCCGCTGCGGGTAAACACCTTGACGTGCAGGGCGTGGTTCCTCTCCAGTGCCTTCCGCGTCTCCTCCAGTTCCCTGCGCAGTTCCGCCGGATCCATGGCCTTTCCCTTCTTGGCGGACTCCGCGGCTTTCTCCAGCAGGGCCTTCTCGGCCTTCGCTGTCTCCTCCGCCAGGGCCTGGCGGTTCGCCTTCAAGGCCGCCCCCAGGTTCTCGGCGGTGTTCTTCTTGTCGTCTGCGCTGTCCTGGCGGTTGATGGTCACGCGGGTCTTGTCCCCGATACCGAAGGTGCGTTTGCTCCCCTCCGCGTCCTGCACGACGACCTGACCGCCCGAGACGGAAACCACCTCGCCCAGAAAGACCTCGCGCTTCTCCTCGGCGGAGGGCCAATGGGCGAAGGCAAAGCCGGCGACGATGATCGCGAGCAACCCCAGGAGCTTGATCACGGACAGGATGTTCTGGGCGGTCTTGCCGAGGACGACCCCCAGCAGGTTCAGGAGCGTCAGCAGGACGACCGCGCCGATGGCGTAAGTGATCGTCGGCGGGATCGTGACCAGGTCGAGGACAATGTAGGTGTCGAGGGTCCACCACTTCGTCCGCGTGGCCAGGTCGTGCGTGTAGT
>DASPXY010001725.1:0-3492 GCA_035637055.1 Gemmataceae bacterium
GCCCGCTCATCCCGCTGCTTCTTCTGGGCGGCTTCCGCCTCCTGCGTCTGCTGGCGAGCGCGCCCGACCCAGTCGAAGGGCGCCAGGCCAAGCAACCGATCGAGCACATTTTCCGTGACGAGGTTCGGTACCGGATTGTTGCCCGACATGTTCGTGAGGACCACGACGCCGACGCGCTCCTTCGGCAGCCAGGACATCTGCGAGATGAATCCGTCGATGCCGCCGCCGTGCTGCACCAGCTTGTGCCCGCGGTACGGCATCACCGCGAGGCCGAGCCCGTACGTCGCCATGCCGAAATCGTCGGGCCAGATGGGCTGGGGCCCGACCAGCGTTTGGGGCGTTTGCATTAGCAGGTCGTTGTCTTTCGACAGGATCACGCGCCCCTCGTAACGGCCAGAGTCGATGTGAAACTGCACGTAGTGCAGCATCTCCTCGACGCTGGAGTTGATGGAGCCGGCCGGCGCGACCGCATCGATGTTCCGGTACGGGACCTTCACCAGCCCACACGAGGACCCGTCCACTCCGCCGTTTCCACCCGGAGCCGAGGCGTCACCGGTCGCAGCGGTCTGAGGGGCTGGACAGGGACGCCACACGTACGCCAGGGCGGCGTCGTCCGACGCCGGTAGGTCGCGGACCGATGTGTTCGACCGCGCCATTTTCAAAGGGGTAAAGAGGCGTTCACGAATCAGATCGTCCCACGACCGGCCGGTGCGCTTTTCGACCAGGTAGCCCGCGGTCATGAACATCAGGTTCTGATACTGCCAGCGGCCCCGGAATGAGGTATTCGGCTCGAGGTATTTGAGCCGCCGGTACATCTCCTCGCGCCCCGAGCTACCCCCGTACCAGAACAGGTCGTGCCGCGGCAATCCGGAGCGGTGCGTGATCAGGTCGCGCGGCGTCATTGCCTCGCTGGCGAGCTCGTCGTGCAATTGGAAGTCCGGCAGGTAATCCCGCACCGGTTTGTCCCAGTTGAGCTTGCCCGAATCCACCAGCATGCCCATCAGCACGACGGTGAACGATTTGCTGTTGGATCCGATCGCCATCAGCGTGCGCGGCGTGACCGGCAGTTTTTGGTCGACATCCCGGAAGCCGTACCCCTTCAGGAGGACGACGCGGCCATCCTGGATGATCCCCAGGGCGAGCCCCGGGACGTGCCACTCCGTCATCATCGCAGCAACGAACTGATCGAGTCCTCCGAGGGCACGCGGGGTGGCGCGGGGAGCGGTGCTCGTTTGGGCCGCGACGTTGCGCGCCGCGAGCGCCGTGAGTAGCACAGGCAACCAACCCATCTTGAACCGAAGCATGGAAGTCTCCCTTGCGCTCAGAAGTTCGGGTTATTGAGCCGCTCGATGTCCGGCAGCGGCAGGCACCGCAAGTCGGCGTATGTCCCGCCCTTGACCGGATAGGGCGTGCCGGCGGGAGGATTGAGGGGCAGATTGAACCGGTTGATGTCCCAAAAATGATGGCCCTCGAGGAACAGCTCTCGCGAGCGCTCCGTAATCAGATACGCCTGGACGCTGGCCGCGTCTATCACACCACTGTACGGAGGAAGCCCCACACCGGTCCGCCCACGGAGCGTGTCCAGTTTCGCGATCGCCGCCGTGAGGTTCCCCGCGGCCAGCTCGGCCTCGGCGATGATGAGTTGTGCTTCCCGCCATGTGGCGAGGGGAATCGGCGTGTTCAGCGACGCGTATTTGTCGGCGAGCCACACCGTGTCGACCGCGTCGGCGCCCAGCGGGCCCTTCGTCACGGGGACCCGCGGATCACCCAGGTTGCGGTAGCTCGGCGCCACACCGTAGAGCAGGCTCAGCCGGTTTCGCTGCACAATGTTATTCTGGCTGTAGAAGGCGGCTGCATTGTACGGGATGTTGTAGGCAAAGCCGGTGGGAACTTGCGCCGCGTCGGCCTCCGCGATCGCGTAATTCGCGAGGTCGGCCGGTTGGCCGGGTAGCCGCGCCAAATCGAGTCGCGCCCGAGCTCGTCCCAGCAGCGCGGCGGTGTTGATGGCGGTGGCTCCAGCGATCTGCGCCTGCGCCATCGCCTCTGTGAAGCTGGAGTCCGCTCGCGCAAAGAAGTCCCGCGGGAAAAGCTCGGGGCCTGCGTTCTCGGCGGCGGAGCAGAATCCCTCGCCCAGCAAGATGCGACTGTATGCCAGCAGCAGGTTGGCTTCGGCCAAGAGCCGCGGCTTGTTGCTCACCTCGGCATCGGGGAAACCGGTGATCGACTGCACCGCATCCTGCGCCGTGAAGCGTGCGGTCTGCAGCGGCCGATACACGCCGAAAGTCTGGAAGGCGGTGCAGGTCGCTTCGGCATAGCCACTGCCGAGTGCGCTGGTCCAATCGCGGCGATCCCACGGCCAGGCTGCGGCGGCGAGTTGGGTATCCTCCATTTCGTCGGTGAGTAGCGCAGCCCCGTTGATATAGGCCTGGAATGCGCAGCCGAATGCCGCTCGCGATCCGTCCACGAGCAACTTTGCGTTGGCAGGCGTGTGCAGCCCGTCATCTTGCACCTGGCTCGGGGCTTGGACCTCGAGCAGTCGCTCGCAGCCGGCGGTGCCCAGCAGCAGCAGTCCGACGACGGCTTGATATAGGTATCGCATCGCGCTCGTCCTCATGGCATCGCTCATCAGAAGGTGATATTCAGCCTGGCTTGGACCGAAGCCAGCTGCGGCGTATTGTCCTGCTCCAGCCGCGTGAAGAGCTGTGTGACGAAAAAGGCCTCGGGATCCAGGCCCGACCAGTTCGTCCACGTGTGGAGGTTGCGGGCCGCGAGCGTCAGCGTCACCTCATCACCGCCGATCCGACGGGCAAGCTCGGGCGAGAAGGCGTAGCTCAGCGACACCTCCCGCAGTTTGGCGAAGTTCGCGCTGTTGATCACCCAGCTCTGCGCCAGGTTGTTGCTCTGCATCTCCGCGATGTAGAGGACGTCGTAATTCTGCGGGTTGAAGTTGGCGTCACAGCGCCGAAACACCTGACACAACGCGCGCAGGTTGTTGTCGAAGTGCTTGTTACCGAGCTTGAAATCCACCAGACCGTGCACGCGCAGCCGTCCCCACAACGTCAGCGTCGTACTGAAGGAACCTTCCCACGTCGGGTCCCACACGCCGAGAAACACCCCGCTCGCCGCCGGCGAGCTGCAGGCGACGCCGGTCGTGCCGCCGGGACCGCTGGCGCACAGCACATTAGTGGCGAGCCCCGTAGCCGAGTCGAAGTCGGCGCTGATCACCTTGCGGGCAAAGATGGCGTCGACTGGGAACCCCTTCTTGAATCCGAAGGTGCTGATCGAGTCGACACCGGGGCCGAGGTCCAGCACCTTGTTGGAGTTGTGGGAGAGACTGAAGTCCACTCGCGCATTCAGGTTGTGAGTGCGGACCGCCGTCCCGCCGAGCTGCGCTTCAAACCCGACGTTCCGGATGGCCCCGAGATTCCGGAACTGGATGCCGGGAAAACCGGTGGACGGCGCCACGGACTGTTGCACAATCGCGTCACGCGT
>DASPXY010001726.1:0-12655 GCA_035637055.1 Gemmataceae bacterium
GATCGAACAGGTCTTGATCCTTGTGCAACTTGTACTTCAGCAGGCTCGCCCGCAGGGCCTTCTGCACCTCACGCTCGCCCGCCAGCGTCTGCTGCCAGCCCTCGAGACGCACGATGCGCACCATCGAGTCGATCTTGTCCACGAGCCGCTCCACGATCACCGGCGTGTTCTGGTTCTTCACCTCGTTGAACAACTCCGTCAGCGCCGCCTTCGCCGTGTCTTGTTCCTCCTCGGGCGTGACGGCCTTCTCCAGTTCCCGCTTGAACAGCGCGCACGACTCGCGGTCGAAGGTCACCACCATCGCCTCGAAGCCGTTCGGCTCGACGTTGGCGCAGAAGTGCGCGACGATGTCCGCCACCAACCGCCGCACACGCTGGGGCGCCTTGAGCAGCACCGCCAACCTCGCCGCACGCCGCCCCAGATTGTCCTGGTCCGCCTCGGTCAGGGAGCCCGTCAGGTTGCGGTACGCCTCCTCAATCGCGCGCTTGTCCACGCGCAGTTCGATCAACCGCGACTCGAAACGCAAGGGCAGTGTCGCCCCGTCGCGGATCGAGTCCTGGAACGAGTAGCGGTTCATGTAGCCATTCGGGTCCTCCTCGGCGCCGAACGCCCAGAAGGTGTTGCGATTGCTCTGTCGAAAACCCCTCCCCGCAACGGAGAGGGGGAGCAAGCCAGACACGTCTCTTCTTCTCCCCCTCTCCTTGCAGGGGAGGGGGTTGGGGGGAGGGGTTTCGTCCGCCCACGCTCAGGGCCCAGCAGCGCCCGGGCACGGAAAAGCCGAAGTCCGGTCGCTCGGTGGTTTCTGCTGCTGCAGTGAGAATTTGGCTATCGCTTTGCCTCCTTTCGCTTGTCGTTGCCGACAGTTACTCGCCAGCAACATGCTCCGAAGACGCAGCGGTTGCCACCGCCGAAGGGAGAGGTTGGTTCGCGAGCTTCTGTGAAGATGATCTTCCAGCCGTTGCTGCGAAGTCTCGCGATTCCTTTTCCTCGACGATGGCCAACCACTCGCTGCAATAGTAAGTGAATGCAGTTCCGATGCCACTCACAGGCCTTATCGCTGGAAATGCTGTAATCCCTGGCACGAAAAGAAGTTTCGGATTGGAGAGACACGGCAGCAGGGGTGCCAGTTCGTTGAGCAAAGGCCGATGCCGATGCCGAACCCGCACACGGCGCGCTGCGGAGCCGCACACTTTACATGGGACGGCTCAGGAGAGCCATCCCACGGAAGCAACTGCCCTGCCGGTGAGATAAGAGGCGTTCAACGCTCCAGTTTATCCCAATCAATCGGCTGGCCGTCGGCGCGTGTGATCAGGAGATGGAAGATGGAGGCGTCGAACGGTCGCCGGATCCAGCGCACCGAGCCATCGGCCAGGGCGATGTTGAACCCCTCCTTGAAGAGGCCCCCGAGCGGCGGCAGATCCTTCTTCGCCTGATACGGCAGGTCGGCCGGCTTGGTCCACGGCACCGCCTCGCCGGCTTCGACGACCAGGAGGGTGTTAGAAGTGCCGTCGCGGAAGTCCAGGAGCCTCAACTTCTTGTTGTCCTCGAAAGCGGTGCCCTTGCCGACGAAGACCTGATAGAAGGTCGAGTGCGGCTCCTTGGTCTGGCCACGCACTGGGGCGTAAATCTTCGGCATTTTCTCCAGCAGTTTCTTGTTGTGTTCGCTGTCCCAGGGTTCGTCGAGTTTGAATTGTTGGTAGAGCGCCTGTTCTTCGATGTACGGCAGGATAGTGACGCGCCAACTCAGCAGCGGCTTGCGATCCTTGCTGTAGATCGCATGGAGGGGCAGGCGCTTGTAGGTGTCGTGGTAGTTGTGCATGGCGATGCCGATCTGATGCAGGTTGTTCTGGCTGATTGTTTTCTGGGCGGCCATCTGGATCTTGTCGGCCAGCGCCTTCTTCTTCTGTTCGTCGGTCAGTTTGACCTCGCCGCGCTTCAGGACGAGAAGGACATTGCGACTGCCGTCGGGTGCCTCAAATTGCTTCGGCCGCTCCGGGTTCGGGCCGCCCGAGAAACACAGCGTCAAAGTATCTTTTTCGATCTTGTAAATCCCAGGAGCGGCCCCCGGCTCCCCTTCGAGTTGCATCTCGAACTGCTTCGGGCTTTTGCTCGGGTCGGTTTTGAACGAGCCGCCCTTGCTTTTGCCGGGGAAGGAAAGCGTGAGCTGGTCGCCCTTGAACTCGAAGACGAGCACCTGGATCTCGTCGGTCACTTTCTTGCCCCGCTGGGTCATCGACATGGCAGTCCATTTGCCATCGAGTTTGTCCGCGTCGCCCTTCCCGCCGGCATCGGCGGCAGGCGGCAGGGCGCTGAGGCCCCAACAGGCGGCAGCGATGGCCGCCAGCGTGAGAAGACCGGCCCTGCGCGAGATGCGTACGTTCATCGCCGTGCTCCCTTCGGATTGAGAAAAAGTCGGTCAATGCACGACATGGTAGCCAGCAAACCTCTCGAATACAAGCAGCGGGACGCCGGGGAAGTAAGCGCTGCGGCTGGCCCTGGCCTACGGTTGCGCCAAGAACAGCGCCACCGGGAAGTTCGCGAACACCTCCGCCACAAGCAGACACGGCTTGCCGCCGCGCTCGGCCAGGGCCAGCGTCTCCCCTGTGAATACATTCCGCAGCCGCAACGCCGGATCGACACCTGGTAGCAACAAGACCGTGTCCTGCCACACTCCCGGCCCCAGCGGCAGTTCTCCCGTCCCCACCAGGCGCGTCAGCAACCGGGGGACGACCACAACCGCCCAGGTCTGAGCATGCCGCCGCGCAAAGCCGAAGACGTGGTCGGCCCGCACCCCGGCGCCCTCCGCGGGCAGGTACGCTCCCGGCGCGAACAGCCCCGGATGCTCGCGCCGCTGTCGCAGTGCTCGCGACGTGACATACAGCTTGATGCGCCCGTCTTCTTTCGCCGCCGTCAACTCCCTCGCGAAGCCAGGCAGCCCGCGGACAGCATTCGCCCGTTCGTCGAGGGCGCGCAGCAACTGGGCACGCCGCTCATAGTTCACCGGCCGGCGATTGTCCGGATCGACCAGGCTGAAGTCCCAGACCTCCGTGCCCTGGTAGGTGTCCGGCACACCGGGGGCCGCGATCTTCAGCAGCGTCTGCGCCAGCGAATTGAACAGCCCATAATGGCTTACACGCCTCTGAAACTCTCTGAAGTCGTCGAGAAACGCCCGGCTCACGCCGGGGTCAAGAATGCGAGCGACGAACTGCTGCACGGCATCGTCATACGCCGGATTCGGGTTGACCCAGCTGGTATGGACCTTCGCCTCGTGGATCGCCTTGAGCATGTACGCCTGAATGCGCTGGACGAAGTCATCGGTGGATGGTGGATGGTGGGTGGTGGATGGTGCAGAAGGAGCGCTTGCTTGCTTTTCACCATCCACCATCCACCATCCACCATCCACCGATGACCCGAGCGGCCAGGCGCCGACAAGCGTCTGATACAGCAGGTATTCGTCGTTGCCGTCGGGGGCGGTTTCCTCCTCGACCTCGATCCGCTGCGGCCGGTTCATCTGCCCCCAGCGAGCGACGCGCGCCGCCCACTCGCCCGGCAACTCCGACAGTACATTCAGCCGGGCGCGGACGTCTTCGCTGCGCTTGGTGTCGTGGGTCGATATTGCCGACAGCGCCCACGGCCAGCGCGCCTGACGCTCCTGAAAAACTTGCTGCACACTGGCCGGAGCGATGCCAAACCGGGACGGATCGCCACCGACCTCGTTGAGCGAGACCAAACGGTTGTAGACGTAAAACGCCGTGTCTTCGAGACCCTTCGCCGTCACCGGCCCGGTCACCTGCTGGAACTTGCCGGCGAAGCGCCGTTGCTCCGCACGGTCCTCTTCGGTCGCTGTCTCCGGGTACTTGAGAAGCAGCATGTCGCGCACGAACTGGAACAGGGCCGGGCTCAGGGCCGGGTTCTTCGCCGTCGCCCGCCGCACCGCGCGCAGGATGTACTTGCGATCGGTCTCGCTGACCTCGCCGCCGGCGATGTAGGAACGATAGACCGGGAAACAGGCGATGATCTCGCGCAGGGCGTGCCGCAGACTGTGCAGCGTGAAATCGCGCGACCAGCGATTCTTCTGCGCCAGCCGGTCGAGTTGGTGGGCCAGCATGTGCAGCTCGCTGGCCATCGCGATCTGCAGAATCAGGAACTTTTTTTGATAAACCAGCTCTCCAAAGGGGGTGCTATCAGCCGCCCAGCCGCGGTAGAGTTGCGTTAGCGGTTCGGCTGCCGTCGCGTCCACGAACAGGCCATTCAACACATTGAGAAAATCGTAGCCGGTCGTGCCGCAGACTGCCCAGCTTTCCGGCAGCGACTCGCTGGCCCCCAGAATCTTCTCCACGACCACGTAGAGCGGCCGCCGAAGCAGACCGAGGATCGAGGATTGAGGATCGAGGATCGAGGATTGAGGGGCTGTGTTTTGCGATCCTCGATCCTCAATCCTTGATCCTCGATCCTCGATGGCCTGCGCCTTGACGATCTCCTCCAGCAGCGGCCCCTCGATCTCGCGCCATTCCAGGCCCCGGTACTCCGGCCGCGCCTCGAACACGCCGCGAGCGCACGCCAGGACGTATTGTTGTTGCAGACGTTGGAGATACTGTTTGGGGTCGTAAAGGCCGTCGGGGTGATCGATGCGCAGGCCGTTGACCTTGCCCTCACGCAAGAATCGCAGAACCAACTCATGAGTCGCCGCGAAGACCTCCTCGCGCTCCATGCTCAGGGCGGCGAGTTCGTTGACGTCGAAGAACCGGCGATAGTTGATCTCGTCGGCGGCCACGCGCCAGAACGCCAGGCGATACGCCTGTTCGTTGAGCAGACCGTCGAGCGCGTCGAAACTGTGCCGGTCGCCCGCCGTGCCGTTGAAGGCGGCGACCGTCCGCTCGATGTGCTCGCGGATCTGGGCGTGCTCCTGCGTCAGCGCGTCCAGCCGGCGCTTGATCACTTCCTTTTCGCGCTGCCGTTCGGCGACGCGGCCTGGCTCGACCAGCGAACGCGGCGGCAGATGCTTCACCGCCGTCAGGATGCTTTGATATTCGACCAGCGAGGGCGCCTCGGCTCCGAGGCCCTGGGTCAACTCATCCAGTCCGCTGCCGAGGATGAGGCCATAGGTGTGCGGATCGATGGGAAACCAATGCTCGAAGTAGTGGACCGCGAACGCACCGCCGGTGTAACCCAGACGAAGTTCCTGAGCCTCCAGTGCCTTGCCATAGGGCGCGCCGAGAATGGGCAGCAGCACCTTGCCCCACAACTCCGGCCGGTGCGAGGCGTACCAGGCGATGTCGAAGTAAGCGGCGTAGGGCGAGGCAGGGCCGTTCTCCAGCACGTCGTTCCACCAGAGGTTCTCGTTGCCGAGGATGCCCATGTGATTCGGCACAATGTCGAGAATCTGCCCCAGACCGTGCTCGTGGAGGGCCTCCACCCACGCGGCATAGTCCTCGTTGCTGCCGATTTCGGGATTGAGCTGGCGGTGATCGACAATGTCGTAGCCATGCTGGCTGCCGGGGCGTGCCTTGAGGTAAGGCGAGGCGTAACAGTGCGTCACGCCCAGATCGCGAAGATAAGGGACAATGCGGAGGGCATCGTGGAAGGTGAAGCCGGCGTGAAACTGCAGGCGATACGTCGCCTCCGGCAACGTCCGGCGGTCGCCGACTTCCTGGATCGTCTGCTCCAACAGGGTGTGGATCACGTCGCTCATGGCGTTCCGTCCTGGTTTCCGCCGCTTGCGGCTTAGCGCTCACCCAGGATTCGCTAAGCCGCAAGCGGCAAAAGAGCGCGGTCACGACGCGGTGAACGCGGGCGCGGCACTCGCCTGCGGCAGGCTCCGCGTCTCCTTCAGCAGTTGCTCCATCTGCGTCCCGGAGATCGCCTGCCCTGTCTCCTCCGGCAACCGCGTCCGCAACACCGCCAGGGATCGCCCCTCCAGCCGATACTCATCGTCTCCCTGCAGCACGAGTGCTAGATCTTCACCCGCGGCCGTGTCCAGCAAACGCTCCCAGTGATGCTCCGGTTTCGTCGCCGGCAGCTTGAACGCAATCGGCTCATGATGCGCGTTGAGCAAGAGCAGCAACGTATCGCCGCGGATCGGCTCGCCGCGCTCGTCCATCTCGCCGATCACATCCCCCGCCAGACGCACCCCCAGGCACTTGACCAGACCACTGCCCCACGCCCCGTCTGACACCTCCTCGCCCGAGGGCTCGAACCAGGAAATGTCCTTGATGTCCGAACCGCGAATGGCGCGCCCGTGGAAAAATTTGCGCCGCTGCAGGACAGGCTGCTCGCGCCACACGCGTGCCGCCTTGCGCACGAAGTCGAGGAACTCGTGTTGCTCGTCGTTGAGATCCCAGTGCAGCCAGGTCAACTCGCTGTCGTGGCAGTAGGCATTGTTGTTCCCCTGCTGCGTGTGGCTCAGTTCGTCGCCGCCGCAGAGCATCGGCACACCCTCCGAGAGCAACAGCGTGGCGATGAGATTGCGCTTCTGCCTGGCCCGCAGCACATTTACCCCCGGGTCACCAGAGGGGGGAGAGCCGTGCGGTACGCCGCTGGGCGAACCCCCCGAAACGTCGTCAACGGGCCCTTCAACGACGCAGTTCCAACTATTATTGTCGTTCGCACCGTCCTTGTTGTCCTCGCCGTTGGCCTCGTTGTGCTTCTCGTTGTAGCTAACGAGATCCTGCAGTGTGAAGCCATCGTGACAGGTGATGAAATTGATGCTGGCGTAGGGAGCGCGGCCGCTCTGCTGGTACAGGTCGCTGCTGCCCGAAAGCCGCGTCGCGAACTCCGACGCCGTGCCGCCGTCGCCCTTCCAGAACTTGCGTACCACGTCGCGATACTTACCGTTCCACTCCGTCCAGCCGACCGGGAAGTTGCCGACCTGATAGCCACCGGGACCAACGTCCCACGGTTCGGCGATCAGCTTCACCTGCGACAAAATCGGATCCTGATGAATGATATCGAAAAAGGCGCCTAGTTTATTTACCTCATACAGTTCGCGCGCCAGCGTGCTCGCCAGGTCGAAGCGAAAACCATCGACGTGCATCTCCAGCACCCAGTACCGCAGGCTGTCCATGATGAGTTGCAGGACGCGCGGGTGCTGCATGTTCAGCGTGTTGCCGCAGCCAGTGAAGTCCATGTAGTAGCGCGGATCCTCCGGCGCGAGGCGGTAATACGAGGCATTGTCGATGCCGCGCATCGACAAGGTCGGCCCGAGCTGATTGCCCTCGGCGGTGTGGTTATAGACCACGTCGAGGATCACCTCGATGCCGGCGGCGTGCAAGGCGCGTACCATCATCTTGAACTGCTGCACCGACTGGCGGGCGTCCTGGTCCGGAGTGTAGCGCAGGTCCGGCGCGAGGAAAGCGAGCGTGTTGTAGCCCCAGTAATTGCACCGGCCCTTCTCGACCAGGTGCCGCTCATCGACGTGGTGGTGGACCGGCAACAGTTCGACGGCGGTGACGCCGAGGCTGAGCAGATGCTGGATCGACGCCTCCGCAGCCAGGCCGGCGTAGGTGCCGCGCAATTTCTCCGGCACCTCCACGTTGAGCTTGCTGAAGCCCTTGACATGCACCTCATAGATCAGCGTTTTGTGCCACGGCGTTCGCGGCGCGCGATCGTCGCCCCAGGTAAAGGCCGTGTCCACCACGACCGCGAGCGGAGCGATGGCGGCGTTGTCGCGCTGGTCGCGGGACAGGTCCGCCTCCGCGTCGCCGATCGTGTAGCCGAACAGCGAATCGTCCCAGCGCAGGTCGCGGCCGATGGCCTTGGCGTAGGGGTCGAGGAGGATCTTGTTCGGGTTGAAGCGATGCCCCTTCGCCGGCTCGTAGGGACCATGCACGCGATAACCATACAGCTGTTCGGGCAACACATCGGGCAGGTAAGCGTGCCAGACCTGATCGGTGTGCTCGGGCAGGACCAGACGGACCGACTCCTTGGGGGCGTCGGCGGAGTCGAACAGACACAATGCAACCTTCGTCGCGTGCTCGGAAAAGAGCGCAAAATTGACGCCGGCCCCGTCCCACGTCGCTCCGAGGGGATAGGGCCGTCCGGGCCATATTCTCATGGACGAGGCTCCTCCTGGTTCACCCGCCTGGGGTTCGTATGAGCCGCTGGCGGCTCGGTCAGGAAAGGGTGCTTGAAACCGCGGTCGGACCGCGGGATGGTGGACAGAGGGTCGCAAAATGAGTGCCGAACTTCCTCACCTGCGGCCCAAGGTCGTCTCGTTGTTATATCCGTTTGTTCAGATAAAAAGGGTGCTCGCAACAGCCAGATAGAGCGGCAAGAGGTGGGAAGTCCGGAAGGATGCGCAAAGTCGTTCCCATTGGGGCGCAGGGAACTTCCCAGGGTGCCCGGTTGGGTCACCCTGGGTGCCATTTTTTCTGATCAAAGGTCCACTTCAACGCCGTTGAGAACGGACTGAGCGAGAGCGGCCATGGTGGTCCGACGGTTCATGGCGGCCCGTTGGAGGCGGCGGAACGCGACATCCTCGGAGCAGCGGAGGCGCTTCATCAGGACGCCCTTGGCCCGCTCGATCAACTTGCGGTTCTCGAGCGTCTGCCGCAGGGAAGCGTTCTCATTCTGCAGACGGCGACAGGTGTTCAGACGGGCCCACGCGACCATGACTGCAGGTTCGAGTTGGTGGGGTGCGACGGGCTTGATCAGGTAAGCCATCTGATATTCGCTGAGGGCCTGGCGGACCATCTCCTGGTCCTCCTCCTCGGCAATGGCGACGGCCCCAACTGGCCGCTCCTGATAGATTTGCCGCAAGGCTTCCAAACCGCTGCCGTCGCGCAACCGCACGTCGAAGACGATTACCTCAGGCTCCAAACTCAAGGCCGTGCGGATCATCTCCGTGGCGGTAACGGCTTCGCCAAGCACCTCATGGCCGCACCGCTGTTGCAAACCCTCGCGCAGCACTCGGCGCAGCGACGCGTCGTCCGCGACGACGACGGTCTTCAAAGGGGCGACTGCCGTTGTCACACTCACCATGACGTTTGCTCCCGTGAAGAGGACTCTCGACTAATCTTCACTCTTTCTAGCAAGTTCCGCGCCAATTCGCCGCTGCGCGAGTGGTTAGTGGGACTCAAGCCCACGGGCTGCGGCCCGTGGGCTTCTTCATTCACCCTGGCGACCCCCGCGCGGCGCACGGCACAGGCGTTGCTACCAGGAGAAACTGGATTGCTTGCGCGCATGCGACAACTCATCACTTGTCGCCGCCTCGCTTGGCGGGGCGCGCGTTTAGGGCCGTGCTTGCGCTTCGATCCCTTCCGCGCCGGGGCGACGGGACACCCCTTATGCCGAATGCACCTCCAGCTGCGCCGCTCGCCGTGAAGGGCCTCCCCACTCCAAAGGATTGACTGTGAAAGCGCTGCGCATCCTGCTTTTGGAAGACAACCCGCGCGACGCGGAACGGATCGAGGCGACCCTCGGTGGCGGCGGCATCGATTGTGTCCTGACGCGGGCGGACACGCAGGCCGCTTTCACGACCGCCCTGGAGAACGAACGTCCCGACCTGATTCTGGCGGCTTACTCCCTGCCTGCCTTCGATGGGATTGCGGCACTCAAGATCGCCCAGGCCGCCTGTCCCAACATTCCCTTCCTGTTCGTTTCGGGCGCGACTGGCGAGGAGCGGGCCATCGAGGGCCTCAAGAGCGGCGCCGTGGACTATGTCCTCAAGGAACGGTTGGAGCGACTGGTGCCGGCAGTGCGGCGGGCGCTCGCCGAGGCCCGCGAGCGCGCCGAATGCCGGCGTGTCGAGAAGGCCCTGGCGGAGAGCGAGGAACGCTTCCGCCTGTTCATCGACTGCGTCCAGGATTATGCGATCTTCCTCCTCGACCCGGACGGCAAGGTCATTAGCTGGAACGAAGGCGCAGCGCGCATCCTGGGGTACGCGGCAGACGAGGCCGTTGGCCAGAACTTCGCGGTCTTCTTCACCGAGGATGACGTCAATCGCGGCCGGCCCGCACGCGCCCTGGAGGAAGCCCTCGCCAAGGGCCAGTCGCGCGACGATCGCTGGCTGGTGCGCAAGGATGGCAGCCGTTTCTGGGGCAGCGGCGTGACGACGGCCTTACGCGACGAGTCGGGGCGGTTGCGCGGCTTCGCCAAGATCCTGCGCGATCTGACCGACCGCAAGGGGTTGGAGGAGGCACTGCAACAGCGCGCCGAGCACCTTGTCGAGGCGGGCCGCCGCAAGGACGAGTTCCTGGCTCTGCTCTCGCACGAGTTGCGCAACCCCCTCTCGCCGCTCCGCAATGCGCTGGAGATCATGCGCCTGTGTGAACTGAACGATCCGGCCCTGGTCGAGGCGCGCGAGGTGATGGAGCGCCAGGTGCGCCATTTGACACGGCTGGTTGACGACCTGCTGGACGTCTTCCGCATCGCTCATCGCAAACTGCTGCTGCGCAAGGACCGGCTGGACCTGGCGCAACTCGTGCGGCTGGCGGCGATCGACCATCGCAATGCGCTGGAGAGCGCCGGCCTGACGCTCAGCCTGGAATTGCCGGAGAGGCCGGTGTGGGTGGCCGGCGATTCGACGCGACTGTCCCAGGTGGTGGGCAATCTGTTGCACAATGCCGCGAAGTTCACCGACCCGGGCGGCCGGGTGACCGTGCGGGTGACGGCGGACGAGGCAGCGCGGCGGGTGGCGGTGCAGGTGATCGACACCGGCATCGGCATCCCCTTGGAGGTGCTGCCACGGCTGTTCGACACGTTCAGCCAGGCGGACGGCAGCCGCCACCGCAGTCGCGGCGGGCTGGGCCTGGGCCTGGCGCTGGTCAAGGGCTTCGTGGAGTTGCAAGGGGGCGAGGTGCGTGCGGCCAGCGCTGGGCCAGGGCAAGGCTCCGAGTTCACCGTCTGGCTACCGCTCAGCGCGGCGACCGCCGCCGCAAGCGACTGCGCCAGGAGCCGGCCCACCGGGCGGCGCCTGCGGATCCTGATTGTGGAGGATCACGAGGACGTGGCGCGGACGATGCGCATGCTCTTGATGCGCTATGGCCACGACGTGACGCTCGCTCACTCCGGACCGACCGGCGTGGAAGCCGCGCGGCTGTGGCGGCCGGACGTGGTGCTGTGCGACCTGGGGCTGCCGGAGATGCACGGCTACGACGTGGCGCGCGCCTTGCGCGCCGACCCGACCACGGCCACCGCGCGACTCATTGCGGTTTCGGGGTTCGGGCAGGAAGAAGATCGAAGGCTGGCCCACCAGGCAGGTTTTGAATTACATCTGACCAAGCCTGTCGATCCCGCGGAGTTGCAGCAGGTGCTGGAGAGCGTGGAGATCGTTCCGTGAGTTCGAGCTTCGCCCGCTTGCGGGTTAGCATCTCGGAGCGCTAACCCGCAAGCGGGTCAGGGCGCCAAGACCGCCACGAACGGCGCAATCAGCGCCGGGTCGAACTGCGTGCCGGCGCCGGCGGCGATCAGGTCCAGCGCCTCGCGCCGCGGCAAGGCCTGGCGATAGGGGCGTCTGCTGGTCAGCGCATCGAAGCAGTCGGCGGGCGCGATGATGCGGGCCGCGAGGGGAATCTCCTCTCCCGCCAGACCGTCGGGATAGCCGCCGCCGTCCCAGCGTTCATGATGGCTGCGGATCGCGGCAAGCACTGCGCGGTTGCGAATGATCGGCGTCAGGATGCGCTCGCCGATGACAGGATGTTCGCGCACCGCGGCCCACTCGGCGTCGGTCAGCACGCCGGGCTTGTTGAGGATCGCCTCGGGTAGCCCGATCTTGCCGATGTCGTGGAGCTTGGCCGCCAGGCCAAGGTGCCTGCGTTCGCGCTCGCCCCAGTTCAGAGCGCGACTCAGGCGCATCACGTAGCGCTGCACGCGCAGCGAATGACCGCACGTCGAGGCGTGCCGCGCCTCCAGGGTGCGCACGAGGCTGTCGATCGCCGACAGAAACGTCCGTCGCAACTGGCGCGTGCGCCGCTGCACGGTCTGTTCCAGGTGACGGCGGTAGCGTTCGCGTTCGCGCTGTTGTTCGTAGGAGCGTGTCGTCGTCTCCAGGGCGTGGCGGAACTCGTCGAGTTTGATCGGCTTGAGGAAGTAGTGATGAGCGCCGGCACTGAGGCATTCGGCGACGGCGTCGCTGTCCTGGCCGGCAGTGATGACGATGACGGAAACTTCCGGCCAGCGCCGTTGAATCTCGCGGACCAGCCAGACGCCGCCGCGGCCGGGCATGCGCAGGTCGGTGATGACCACCGGGGTGAGACGCTGTTCGAGTAGCAGCAGCGCCTGTTCCGCGGTGCTCGCCGCCTGGCACTCGTACTGCCAGGAGCGCGCGGCCCGCACGAGGATGTCGAGAGCGGCCGGCTCGTCATCCACCACAGTGACGACGCTCCGTGTCGCAGGGCTGTCGGTTATCATCCGCCCCACCTCCTGTGCCAGCCCAGATGCTGTGTTGTCGCCTGTCGTTGGTGAGGACGCACAATCTCGCTGCGTCGAGAAGATTGGCCATCCTCCTCGCATTCGCTGGGGAAAGTAAAAGCACTATAACTTGCTCCAGTTCGCCGTGCAAGTCGCCAGGCGGCGAAAAGCTGCAAGCGGAGACGGAGGAACCGGCATTTCGCGCGAAGCCGTCACGCTCGGCATCTTGCCCGGCATCGCTGCGCTGAGGACCGACCATGACCGATGAAGAGGCTCTGTTGCAAGCGATCCACGACGCTCCCGAGGA